>NZ_CBCDJS010000032.1:0-12215 GCF_965035265.1 Rickettsia sp. | reverse complement strand
TTCTAATACTATCTTGGTCTTTTCTTCGGCACTGAAATTCCGAAACTGTTTCTTAGTCATTCTTACCTCTTAAGTTATTTGGTCTATTCTAACTTATTACCAAGCAAACCTAACTATTTTTTTGTTCAGTTTTTTCAGGCCATTATATTATTTCCTATTACTAAATTCTTAATAGGATTGGTTTCACCTATATTACTTTTCATATAAGAGTTCAATACCCGGTTATCTTCAGATTGAACCACATTAATTATACCATTTTCCCCTGGCACTATATTATCTATATCTGCATTAAAACTTTCATTAACATTTAAAATAATATTAAGAGTATCATCAACATTTTGAAAATTAACCTTTCCGATAATAGGATTATTACCGCTAACATTTAATGTACCGGGTTGATTATATAATACCTCTCCTTCTGCTCCTAAATCTAAGACTTGATTAAGAGTTACCTGCCCGGTACTATTCATATTAAATCGCTTTGTAAACACCTTATTATCAATTACGATATTACCTGCTCCTTTAACTTCAAACTCTTTAAGACGATGTGTATTATCCTGCCCTATAGTATAAGGTCCGCCGTCATTTGCTATAGTAAGAGCATTTGTAGCTGCTTCTACTCTAACTACACCATATTCATCTTCTACATCTGATGGGTTTAAGTTATCATATAACGTAAATTGCTTATCCGTATTACCGGTATTTATTAAACCTAGCTCTGAATTTGCACCTTTAAATATTATCTTTGCACCATTTTTTAATAAGTCTATATTGCTATTAATACTATCAATATTAAAAGCAATATTGTCTGCGATATTAGTCTCTTGAATGGTAGTAATAGTTGGATCGGTAGCCGTAGTAATTCCGGCATTTACATTTAATGTACCATTTACTCCGTTAGTTATTGACCCTCTAATTGTAGTATCAGCACCATCAACATTAAGAACAGCATCAATACCTGCAAAATCAAAATTTATTCTCCCTGAACTTGTATCATCTCGAAAAGAATCAGAAGCAGAGAAAGTAAGTGATTTATCTCCAGCAATATTAAAATTCATATTTCCGGAACCATTAGCACTAGTAAAATTAGTTATTATAACATTATCATTTACATTTATCATTTCTGAGGATGCGGTAGTATAAAAAGCACTATTTAGCGTTACCGGTGCATTAATATTCAAGATAATACTATCTACCTTATCTCCACCGCCGAATTGTTGAAATGCTATACTTTTTAATGCACTATAATCATTTGCTGCAGGTATATTATCAACCCCTGCACTCCCGTTTAAAGTCACTTTAATATCAGTCTCATCTCTAAGCCTTATAATACGAAGTTCGTCTATAATACCGGACATTGAACCGATTGTAACCTCAGCCTTTAGATTTAGATTATCATCACCGATTAATATCTTAGTATCGTCTTTACCATCTCGTATAGCTCCTATATTATAAACACCGTCATCCAAAATAGCGATAGTACCCGGATTAATCACCTCAATAGTATTTCCATTAACAAATGGCGGTGCAAAATTAGTATTTGCATCATTAAGGTTAACATCTCCACTCATTTGACTAACAGCTACAGCATATATTTCATTTGTTGGTATGATTAGCGACAGACCTAATATCGACGCCGTCGCTAAAAAACTTTTTAATATTCTAGATTTTTTCCTCATAACTCCTAATCTTACAATTAATTTATATTGACTAAAACTTTATATTAAAACTCTTTGATTTATTAATTTTTATATAAGGTAATGATATATTTATTAAATTGATGAGGTGTTTTTACAACATTAGGTTTTTGAAGTTATGAGTATATTAATCTAATGGTTAGAAAATTAAGTGAGATTTGATTTTGATTTACCTTTAAAAAAGATTTTTCAAATTATAATTCTCTAGAAAATTATCTATTATCATTTTATCTTTTTCATCTATTTTTGAGTTTTCGGATGATGTTCGGCTATTGGATAATTTGTTTAATTGCACTATTAAGTTAACTAGCTTATTTAAGGTTTCAGCAATATTTTTGGTATCTATTATATTATTCTCATTTTTATGCAGCGTAATACGTACTAATTCATCTTCGAGCAGAATAATAAGCTTAGCTACAAGATCATATAAATTATTCAAACTATCGCTGATATCTTTAGTCATAATCTATCACCGTTTATAATTGGTGAAAGCCCGACAAAAGCTCTTTTTTCGTTTAAAGTCATGAAATTAGCATTCGAGATTTTAGCCCACAAATTTTCACGCTTTTCCGTTAATGCAGATATAGAATCACGATCAAAATCAATAATGATATCTTCTTTAAAAAGATACGAAAACCAATTACTCATACTATCCGCAATTTTATCGAGTAAAGGGATTAGCGTTTCTTCCCATAAAGCAAGGCGTGCTTCCTGCATATTGCTATAGGTGTTATCGCCGTTTATTCCAAGTAGCTGCGGCGGCACTCCAAATGCTAGTGCTATTTCTCTTGCTGCCGAGTTTTTAGATTGAATAAAATCCATATCCTTTGGATTAATACTCATTTCTTGCCAACCAAGACCTCCTTCAAGTAATAGTGGCTTACCGGCATTGCTATTACCGCTAAATTTCTCTGATAATTGAGTTTGCAATCTTTCAAATTGCTCATCACTAAGATAACCGTTACTATCCTTTACTATAAGAGCACCAGAAGGTCTCGCCCCGTTTTGTAATAATGAATGATTCCAATAAGAAGATTGCTGGTGTAAATCTATAGGAAGTGAAGCAGCGTCTAAACAAGATAATCCGTAATGCTGATCTAGAGGATGATAGTTTTTTAAATGCAAGACTCTACTCATCTTAGCTATAGGATCAATCTTGTAAATCCTATCGCCTTTGCTGCTTTTATATCTATAAGCAACTAAATTGTTATGTTCTATAACAAGTTCCGTAGCAAGAGACGGCAGTAAATAAATCTCTTTAGGATGAGAGTCTAGAGTTGATAAAATATAGCTATTACCGAATAATAACTTGCTTGCAATTAGCTCACTAAAAAAATCCGCTCCGGCTTTTTCAGGATTTGGTCTTTTTAGTAAATAATGCAGTGGATGATCTAATATTACTTCACCATTTTTACTTTTAAGCACTTTCCACGGAACATGTCCCGCCGATTGGGCTATTAAATTAATACATCTATATACTATAACATTTTCACGATAAGCATCGCAGCCTACCCTAACTCTTTTTAAATTCCCATATGAAATGTCGCTTAACTCAATAAAATTCTGTGATTTGGTAGTACTATTCTTCCAAAATTTTTTCCAATAATTTTTTATCATAAATCCTAATATGTTTGTTATTTTCAGGAGTATATAATGATTTAGGAGATAAACTAAGAGAGCCTAATGAAATGTTAATATTTGTTACTTATTTCTTTACAAACAGAAAGTTTATGATATTTATTATAAAATATATTATCATAGAAGCCTTTAATACTATGTAGCGTCAAATAACTTTCAAACTAATATTGTATGACTTCAGAAAAAGAACTAATTAATACTGCTTTAGCGGATGATTTAACAAAATTAACTGAGTTATTAGAGGTCGGTGCAAATCCTAATATTTTTGATGAACATGGCTTACCCCTTCTATTACGTCTTGTTTTAGAGAAAAAACAACAAGCAGCCGAAATTTTATTAGAAAAAGGGGCTGATCCTAATGTGCCTAATAAATATGGGTATAATATTTTATATGACTCTAATTTAGAAGAACATGTAGCTACAATGAAATTTTTATTAGATCATGGTGCTGATCCTAATAAAAAATATCTAAACGGCATGACTCCTACTAACATAACTCTTGAAACCGGTAGTATACCAATGTTTAAGCTTTTGATGGAATACTCAAAAGATAAAGAAGCTATTTTTTCAACAAATAGCAAAGGTGAAACTATATTACATTTAGCAGCACAACAAAATGATATAAATACATTTAACGAGTATAAAAACCTACTTCTTACAAAAGCAAAAGATGGAATGAATCTTCCGGATAAATTAGGATATACTCCTTTATATTGGTCAAAATTATTGGAACATAAAGAAATTACCCAAGAATTAAATAATTATGCATTATTTCAAAACATTCCTGCATATACAAAAATTACCGCTAGTGAGTCTTATAAAGATTTACCTCCACGTTCTAAAGTAGCAGTCAGTTATAATACTACTATTGGAGGCAAAACATCACAAGAAGTATTAAAAAGGCTGACAGAATGTTACAGCGAAGCAGTACCAATTGATTATAGAGAAATAGTTGCTGAACAATACAATAATGAAATAGTGAATTTAGATAAAATCAAAAAAGAAGCCTTAGAAAAAGCTACTATGTTATTAGCTGATAAAGATGCATTAATTATACCGGGTAATAACTCTGCGGTTGCTCCCGAAACTGCTACATATTATGGTGGAGAAACTAATTCTATATCTGCGTCTGATAAAGCACGTTCGTTTGCTGAAATGATAATGGTAGAGGTAGCAATTAATAAAGGCATGCCAATAATGGGATTATGTGGGGGGCATCAAGTTATTAATGCATATCTTGGAGGTAAAATAGAAAGTTTAACTGAAAAAACGCCAGGATCTCATGATCATAATTCTATAATAATTGAACCTTTTTCAGAATTAGCTCCAATAATTAAACAAACTTCAAATATTAAGGATAACAACATTCCTAGGCAAAATTTTTGGGCAGCTCATGGTGACATAGTAAAAGATATAGGTGGTAAGAATAGAATAAATAATAACAAAGATTTATTAAAAATAACCGCTAAAACTTCAGATGGAGAAATTGAAGCAACTGAATCTCAATTTGGGACTCCAATCCTCACTTTTCAATTTCATCCTGAAATGACTGAGGATAAAGGTCCTAAACTTAATTTTTCTATAGAAGAAATTTTACGAGACCGAAAGATTTTTTCTTTATTTTTAAAATCAGCAGAAATATTTGCTTATAAAAAAGAACTTATTAATGAAATAGAGCAATTAAAATTAAATATCAAGCCTTTAGCAAATAAGGATATAAACACTACAAGCTCCGAAGCTTCTTTAAAAAAAACATCTTCCTCTCTTTTTAGAAGATGATGAAGTACAAACTCTAGGTGAAGAATATAATTGTGACGCATTTGATGGAGCGTAATTATTGTATTTATTATGACTATAATGTCATTCCTGCGAAAGCAGGAATCCAGGAAAAAAGTATAAATACAGCAAATTTTTGAAATTAAAAGCTTGATTTATCTCGCTTTATGCTGGATTCCTGCTTTCGTAGGAATGACATCGACCACTTATTCTTAAGCCATGAGGGCAAAGCTGATTTAATCGCGGGATCTATTGAGTTATTCCTAATCACTAAAATTATAACTAATATTTTTTCTAGCAGAACTTATATCTTTTAAACGTTCACAAACCTTTTCAAAAACTTGTTTAGGCAAGATATTTGAAGCATTAATTTGTAAGAACTTATCGTCTTTTAATTTAATCGAAAAAGAAGGTTCTTGGAATTCCGGCCCATCAATTTCTCTAGCAATTTTTATATAATAACCGATTATATGACTATTGTAATAATCACTTTTACTAATCATTTTCTTAGCTGTTTTATTAATCTGCATGTCAGTTTTAGCAGTATAAGTAACTGTAAGGGCAATACCAAGCATTAGACGCTGTCTATGACTAAAAGGAATGTCTGAAGATAATATAAATTCCGAAACAAAATTTGCTCTGAGCGTTTTATCGATATTTTTATTATATTGAGCAAGCATTATAGCAAGTTCAATAATGACAAGTGTCGTGTAGTCAGGGTTGATTAAAAGATAGTGTACAGCTTCTATATATTTATCGATCTTACATATATTTCTATCAAATTTTACTAGTCTCTTTACTCGCTCATAAATAATATCTTTTTTTGTTTCATGCGGCGGCAACGAGTCAAATCTTACTCCTTCTTTTAAGCCGTAATTTGAGATAATAATTTTTTCCGGTGAAAATACCTTAATCATCGCCTTTATTACTAAAACTGCATTATAATTTATGGCCTTCTGCTCATAATAACTCAGCTTTAATTTATCAATTTGTGATAATTTCTCTAGATATAACTCAAACTCTACACGATTTATTTCAAAATTATGTAAATTTTTAAGGGGGTAATTTATAGACTCCATGTATATACGGCTCATTAGACGAAGAGCACCGCCGATTAAATATAAATTAGGATAATGTGCAGCTCCAAATTCCTCCTCTAGCATTTTAGTAATCAGTCCAACATCACCAAAATTGCTACTAGCAATAATTTTAGTACCAAGAGGTAGTGATTTTAATTTACCGACCTTTTTATTTTCAATTTGTGCAAGCTCAAGACTTCCACCGCCAAGATCAGCTACAATACCGAAAGCATCACTAATACCGGAAATTAATCCGGCAGCAGTTAAATAAGCTTCACGTTCACCTGAGATAATTTCAATATCAATATTGAATCTCTTTTTAATTATAGCTTTGAATTCATCTGCTTTAGGATGTCCTCTAAGTATAGCTGTTGCAACACATCTAATATTAGTAACGGACAGTTTAGTAAAAATATGAATAAGATATTGTAGGGATAAATATGTTTGATGTTTTACGTCTAAATTATCTAAGTTAAGTAAATTTGTAAGATAATTTCTAAATTTATAATTAAAAATTTCCGGAGCTCCAAGCTCATCACTTTCATAAACTACAGCTCTTAAAGCATTTGAACCGATATCAATAATAGCTGAACGCATTTTTGGATCTTACTCATTATTTTCCGGAGCAGTTGTTGTTTCAGTCTCTTCAGAAGCCTCATTATTATTTGCCCTAGGACCAAAAGGTACTTGAGTAGGTACAAAGGTCGGCGGTAATAATCTACTAGTAAAAAACTTATCTTCGTAATACTTAATTTTACGAGATTTTATAGGCGGAAAGGATTCTATTAAAACAATTTGCTCATCTCTCGGTAACTGTATTACTTCTTGAGGTAAAAGTAAAGCTCTTTGAACTTGAGAAACGTTTTGGGTTCTAGTAGAAATATTAAGGTCAAAAAATAAAGGTTTACTAAATGATCTTTGTTCTACCGTCTTATTACCGACAAGCTGCGATATTAAATTTGCCGTTTCATAGTTATTAGCAGCAAAAGTAATACGATATGTCGCATTTGATAAGAAAGAATTCATACCGGCATCTTCATATGTTCCTTTGAGCTGTTGAGTATCCTGAATAATTAAAAATAAGCGAACTCTATAACCTCTAAAATATGCTATACCGGCTTTAAAAGTATCCATCTTCCCAAGTGTCGGGAACTCATCAAGTAAGAACATTACCCCATGCGGCTCTTCCTTTAAATCCGGCATTTTACGGCTTAAAAATTCTGTCGCCTGCTGATAAAACACCTGCATTAATTTTTGTAAACGCTGTATATTATCGGGTGTTAACCCTACATACACGGTTGTTTTTACTTTTTTAAATTCTTGTACGTTGAAATCAGAAGATGCAGTAGCTGAATCAATTAGAGGATTTGCCCATAATTCAAGAGATGAGTTCATTGTAGATATTACACCTGAACGCTCTTTATCGGCTTTTTGCAGAAATGCAGCAATATTCATATATGCTACAGGATGTATTACACCGCCAAGCGTATCGAGTACGACCGCGAGATTATAAACTACGTCGTCACTTCTCATGGTACGCACTACTTCGCCGAAAGATTTAGTTTTAGTAGGATCAGCTATTAAATATAAAGTTACACCTAAAAATAAACTTCGTGCTTCATTATTCCAAAAATCCTTTTCAGGCATTATAAGGTTTGAAATTTTTTGAACGTCATCAACCATCTGCCCAGGCTTAGTACTAACCCAATCAATTGGATTATAACAATGAGTAACACCGTCGGGATTAGAAGGCTCCCACACAAAAACTTTCTGACCTTGTTTCTCACGCCAACCGCTTGTCAAACCGTGATTCTCGAGCTTTATGTCATGTACTACTACCGAATCACTCCAAAATAACAAGTTAGGTATCACAAAGCCCACACCTTTACCCGAACCGGTAGGAGCAAATAATAAAGCATGCTGGAATCCGTCGGCAACAAAATATCCACCGGCATCAACACCGATCAGCATACCTTTTTTGGATCTAAGACCTGCGGCCTCTATATCTGACGGATTAGCCCAGCTAGCATCTCCATATACTTTTTCCTGTTGTTCAAAAAATTGTAATGATTTTATTCTTTCAAGGTTTTTAATGTAAAATATTATAACAACAATAGCAGGACCAAGAAGAGACGCAAGTAGCTTCAATTTTAAATAATTATAGTCGGAAATTTTTAACTGCCCCCAAACGTTAATAAGCCAATAAGCCCACTTATAAGCAATATTTATAGCATTTATATCTACACCTAAAGCTCCAACCTCATTAGTAAAAATTGCAACAAATGCACCGCTTATCCAAATGGTACAAAAAATAACAACCGGATGAATTATAGCATGACCGAATATATTTCTAGTAACTTTAAGTATCTTATGCCATTCCATGAATGATATTCCTAGTTTTTACTTATCACTTAATATTGTTAACGTTATTGCATAGAACGATTTTTCCAGTGTCATCCCGCGACTTGATCGCGGGATCCAGTCTTTTTTTTTATTTTTTTCTGGATACCGTGGTCAAGCCACGGTATGACACCGATCTTGAAACTAACGCCTATACATATTGCATAGAAAACGGTAGACGAAGTTTTATTTGGAAAAGAGCAAGGCGTTTCATATTTTTTGACCGCAGCGTAGATAACCTACGTGAGGATCAAAAAATATAAAACAACGCTGCCAATTTTTCAAATACAACGAGTCTACACCATACCTTCAGCGTTCTTATTTTTCTTGTAGTACACTTCCGAAACATATCTTTTCCCGCCACTACCGCGTTTTAACTGCACCACGATATCTACAACGGTTAAAATATACTTCTTTACTTCTTCAGGCGGCATACCGAGATCAGCTTGCATAACCATAAGCTTTAACTGCTCAATTGCCATAGCAGGACTATCGGCATGCAGTGTCGATATTGAACCAGGGTGACCGGTATTAATAGCCCGTAAAAAACTAAAAGCTTCTTTACCTCGAAGCTCACCGACTATAATTCTATCCGGTCTTAAACGTAAACAAGCTTCTATTAAATCTTGGGTAGTAACATTTGCACGCCCTTGCCCTCCTTTGGAAGCAAGTAAATGCACTTTGTTAGGATGGCTTGATAGCACAACCTCACGAGCATCTTCTACAGTAATTAATCTTTCTATTGGTGGTATTTCAGTAAGCGCCGCATTTGTAAAGGTAGTTTTACCGGTTGAAGTACCGCCGCTAATTATGATATTTTTCTTTGAAACAACTGCATGTCTAATAAATTCTTTAATCTTTTTTTCAGCTAAAAAATCATTTAAAATTATTGCATCTTCATCTACTAAACTCTCTGTTGCTGTTTCATCAAATGCCCCCATTTTAGCGTATTCGTCTAAAGTTAAATTCATACCGCTAGGCTTTCTGATAGAATAAATGATTTGTCCTATCTCACAAGCAGGAGGAAATACTATTTGAATACGGTAACCATTTGGCAAAGTTGCTGAAAGCAGCGGTTTTTCTTCTGAAATCATCTGTTCAGTAGATTGAGCGACTAAACGCCCTAATGAAAGTAGATGTTCACTATCCAGTTCCGGTATTTGCTTAGAGTATATATCGCCTTTCTTTTCAACCCATACTTCTCCAGGCTTATTAACCATAATTTCATTAATACCGTCTTCAGCAAATAAATTTTTAAAAGGAAGTAAAAACGTCTCTAAGGCTGCAAATTCTTCATTCATTTCATTACCTGCGATTTTAATAAAACGGCTTTTGGGAATTTATAATCCTTATTAACGTATATTCTAACCGGCGTACCTTGATTAACCGTTGTCGTAGGCTTAAATTGCTGCTGAGTTATCATATTTTGTACAACATTTGTAACATCCGTAAAAGCTTGAGTAGAAGCTTGTTGTGCTTGCGTCGGAGTTGATGCTATAGATGTAGTAGTAAGCAAACTTGAAGCTGCCGTATTAACTGCCTGTACTAAGGTTTGAAGTCTCTGGTCAGCAGTATCCGCTGAAGAAGCAGTTTGTGCTGTTGTACACGCTTGAGTCATAGTAGTATAAGCAGTCGAAGTTTTATCGGTAATAGCAGCAAGTATATTAGTACAAATTGTAACTATTCTAGTATTTGCATCCATACCGGTATTAGCCGCAATAGTTTGAGCAATATTTAACAATTGTGTGGCTGTAGCACTATTAGTTGCTGCTGCCTGCGAATCTATAGGAGGCGGCACTAACTTATCAAGGACTTTAGCAAGACCTATATTAAAGCCGGATTGTAATACGGCATTTGCAAATTGTTCTTTATATTTATTATCGACTCTTCCTTGTAGTCCCGGTCTACCTAAATTATCAACTACAGGTGAGTCAAATTCTATAGTATAACCGTTAGTTAAATCGATTCTATCCCATATTATAGAAACTCTACCGTAACTGTCTGATGAAGTTGAGGTTGCATATTTACCGAATATTTTTGATCCTTTCGGTATTAATATAACTTTATCTTTCTCAGAAAATACATCTCTACTAATAATGGCTCTTATTTCACCGCCGAGATCACTATTTATTGCCGTCTCAAGCACTGCATCAATTAATTTACCGCGTCCGAGAACCAACGACATATCACCGCGATCTTTAAATGTCGCTTCTGCCGTAATCTGTTCCGGTGTTTTTTTAGGCTCTACACCACCAACCACTACTATAGCTGATTTTCTTTTTGCTTCACGACGTTGCTTCTCTGCATCACTCTCAACTAGCGTTCCTGAAGTGGAAGGCAATGAAACCGGTGGCAATGGAAGCGTTTTATCTTTATTCTCCTCTACAGGAGTAGTAGGAGGTAAGACCGGTGGAACTTCTACTATCGGAGGAGGCGGCGGTGGGGCTGTAGGCGTCTCAAGCTTAGGCGGATCAGGTAACTTTGGAATCTCCGGAATATTATCATCAACATCCGTGACAGGTTTTACAATATTACTCGGTATCTGAGTCTCTGGTATTTCTTCTTTTTTAGAGCCAAAAAAAAGAGTATAAAAAATATATATAAAAATACCGCAAATTACGACTACTATCGCAATACTCTTATTAAAGCTAGCTGAAACTTTTGATAATTCTCTTTGTACTTCAGGCGAATCTGCTCCTGATAAAGAACCGGTATTATTATTATTATTGTTATTTTGCTCTTCAGCCATATATAAATTATATTAGTTAAAGTGTTTTATACCTCGTCATTGCGAGGAGCCGTAGGCGACGCAGCAATCTCATGAAGTAATAACAAACTCCTGAGATTGCTTCGTCAAAACTTGCAGTTTTTCCTCGCAATGACGTATCTACGAACAATGACACCAATTAAAATCTTGCCATGTAATTACTATTTTTCTTAGGGTAGTAAAATTTAATTACATATACTAAATCCCTTTCGTTACCCATTATAAGTTCCGTAGAAGCGATATCAAATTCATATGTTCTTTTATTAGTTATAATAGTCATATTTGTGCGAATATCTTTTTCAAGAGGCTTAATAAATAATCTATTTGCCAAAGGAGTTATTTTCCAAGCATAAGCATCCCCAAGAATTATATTTTGGATTTCTTCGTTTTTAGCAAATTCTATATGCGATTGAAAGCCAAAATGCAAAACTAATAAATAAACTTCATTCGGATTATATATATAAGTTTTTATCCTATTATCTTTAGTTATAGATAAATCATCTACATAATTATTACTACTACTATTACATGGATCATCTACAAGTGGACACTCTCGTTGTATTGTAAAGCCGCTTAATAATACAAAAACTAAAAAATAAAATCTAACTATTGTCATCGTCTACCCTATATCCGTTAACTTGAAACCCTACCGGATTTACATCAAGTTCTGAATCTGTTAATTGCATAGGCACATAAGCATAACTTACTACCGCTATTTTATTATAAACTAATTGGCTTCCTGATGTTTCATTTACAGAAAATCTAACTATATATTTATCTGCTGCGATTTTTGACCATGATTTTATTACTAAAAATGTAGTATTATCTTCTTTATATTTTAAAGTAGGATCAAAATCT
>NZ_CBCDJS010000031.1:0-12221 GCF_965035265.1 Rickettsia sp. | reverse complement strand
AACAAAGATTTAGAAAAATTAAGAGCTAAGTTTAAACAAATGCTAGAAGAACAGGGAACGATAGAACAGCTAAAAAGAATAGAGCAGCGTTCATTATATTTAGAAAGTATAAAATAATTCTAGATTCCGTGAAAGAAAGTTAAATTAATTTTCCTTCACAGAGCATAGACCATGACCTGCCTATGAGAGTAGGAAAGTTAAACAAAATTTACGACCATAGACTTTTCATTTTGTTAAAAAAGCTGCTGTCATTTTCTTTTTCATTTATGGATTCTTTTTTGAGTTCTTCTAGTAACTCACGTTGTCTTTTGGATAAATTTTTAGGTACTTCAATATGAATGTGTGTAAGCATATCGCCTCTAATAGTAGATCGTATTTTAGACATACCTTTGCTACGTAGTCTTAATTGATCGCCGTTTTGTGTACCTGCAGGAATTGTTAAATTTACTTTTCCACCCTCAATTATCGGCGCTTCTACCTCTCCTCCAAGAGCAGCATTTACAAAGCTAATTGGTAATTTACAATGTAAATTTGCTCCATCTACTTTATAAATATCATGAGGTTTTATTGCTATATCAACATATAAATCTCCGCTATTACCACCTCTAATACCTGCTTCACCTTCGCCTGGGTGCCTTATTCGAGTGGCATTTTCAACGCCGGCAGGAATATTTACCGATAAATTTCGTTGCTTATGGTAACGTCCTATGCCATGACATTTTTTACAAGGATTTTTTATAATTTGTCCGTTACCTTGGCATTTATGGCAAGCCTGCTCGATTGTAAAGAATCCTTGCTGAATTCTAGTAGCTCCAACACCGCCGCAAGCATCGCAAGTAGTTACGGTTTCACCTTTTTCAGAACCGCTACCGTGACAAGTATCGCATTTTACTTCGCTAGAAAAGCTAATATTTTTTTCTATACCGTGAAATGCTTCTTCTAAATTAATGGTTAGATCATATTTTAAATCAGAACCTCTAACTTTGCTTGACGCGGGCTTTCTTCTACCGCCTCCCATAAAGTCGCTAAAAAAATCGCCGAATATATCATTGATATCGGGATGAAAACCGCCATGATTTCCTGCTCCTCCTCGTGATTGTTGATTTTGAAAAGTATCGTGTCCAAAACGGTCATAAGCTGCTCTTTTCTGTTCGTCTTTTAAAACGTCATAAGCACTATTTATTTCTTTAAACTTCTTTTCAGCATCTTTAGCATCAGTAGTATCTGGGTGATATTGCTTGGCTAGCTTGAGATAGGCTTTTTTAAGATCAGCTTGGCTTGCTGTTTTACTAACGCCTAGTATTTGATAATAATTTTGTGACATGAAATTATGTTATATGGTTTTAACGTCATTCCCGCGGAGGCGGGAATCCAGCAAGGCATATAAAAACAAGTTTTTATATGCCTACTTTGTTAAATATGTAATTTTTGTGCCAATGTTAAGGTTGTTTTCCTGGATTCCCGCCTCCGCGGGAATGACGTTAAAACCGCCACACATTAACATTTCTACTTCTTCTCTACATCCTGAAAATCAGCATCTACTACTTTTTCATCGTTAGTAGTATTTTCTTCAGAAGGCTGGCTCTCGCTTTGTGCTTTATACATTGCTTCGCCGATTTTCGTACTAGTTGCAGTTAAGCTTTCGGTCTTTTCTTTAATTAAAGCCACATCTTCCGACTCAAGAACAGCCTTTAAAGCAGCTAAAGATTCTTCGACAGCTCCTTTATCTTCGGATGATAACTTATCACCGTAATCCGTCAAAGTTTTTTCAGTAGAATAAACTAAACTATCGGCAGCATTTTTTGCTTCAATAAGCTCTTTACGCTTTTTGTCTTCATCGGCATTCTGCTCGGCGTCTTTAACCATTTGCTCAATTTCTGCATCGCTAAGACCGCCAGAAGCCTGAATAGTTACTTTCTGCTCCTTACCGCTTGCTTTATCTTTAGCCGAAACATGCACTATTCCATTAACATCGATATCAAATGTAACTTCTATTTGTGGCAAACCTCGTGGTGCCGGAGGGATGCCATCAAGATTAAACTGACCAAGTAATTTATTATCCTTTGCCATTTCGCGTTCACCTTGGAATACTCTAATAGTTACGGCATGCTGATTATCGTCGGCTGTAGAGAATACTTGGCTTTTCTTAGACGGAATAGTGGTATTACGATCGATTAATCTAGTGAATACACCGCCAAGTGTTTCAATACCGAGCGATAAAGGTGTAACGTCTAATAATAATATATCCGTTACTTCTTTATTAAGTACTCCGCCTTGGATAGCTGCTCCAAGTGCTACCACCTCATCAGGGTTTACGCCTTTATGCGGTTCACGTCCAAAGAATTTCTTTACGGCTTCTTGTACTTTTGGCATTCTAGTCATACCGCCGACTAACACTACTTCCTGAATATCAGAAGCTTTTAAACTTGCATCCTTTAATGCTTTGCGACAAGGTTCTATAGTTTTTTCAATTAAGTCGTCTACTAATTTTTCGAGTTCTGCTCTAGTAAATTTAATATTTAAATGTTTCGGTCCTGTGCTATCAGCCGTAATATAAGGTAAATTAATATCGGTAGTTAATGCGGAAGACAGCTCTTTCTTAGCTTTTTCCGCCGCTTCTTTCAAACGCTGAAGTGCTAAAGGGTCGTTACGTAAATCTATACTGCTTTCTTTTTTAAATACATCTATTAAATGGTTTAATATTCTTGTATCGAAATCTTCACCACCAAGGAATGTATCACCGTTTGTTGATTTTACTTCAAAAACACCGTCGCCGATCTCAAGAATTGAAACATCGAATGTTCCGCCGCCAAGATCGTATACTGCAATAGTTTTACTTGCCGATTTATCGAAACCGTAAGCAAGAGCAGCAGCAGTCGGTTCGTTAATTATTCTAAGTACTTCAAGACCTGCTATTTTACCGGCATCTTTTGTTGCTTGACGTTGTGCATCATTGAAATAAGCAGGTACGGTAATTACTGCTTGTGTTACTTTTTCACCTAAATAACTTTCGGCAGTTTCTTTCATTTTTTGTAAAATGAATGCACTAATTTGGCTAGGTGAATATTTTTGATTATCAGCTTCAACCCACGCATCACCGTTATCGGCTTTAACTATATTATACGGTACGATACCTTGATCTTTTGCAACCATAGGATCGGTAAAATTTCTACCGATTAATCGCTTTACCGCATATATAGTATTGCGAGGGTTGGTTACTGCTTGCCTCTTAGCAGATTGTCCAACTAATTTTTCGCCGTTTGCAAAAGCTATTATTGACGGCGTAGTTCTCTCTCCTTCTGAATTTTCTATTACTTTTGGCTCTTTCCCTTCCATTACCGCAACACAAGAGTTGGTGGTTCCAAGGTCGATACCTATCACTTTTCCCATAAAAATCCTCGTTTTCTTAATTTTCTATTTTGTTATGACTTTTTATTTGATATAGTGCGACTTTAATTATTTTACAAGAGGTGAAAATGAAAAAACTACCGATTTTAATAAAATTTTTATTTATTATTAATTTAGTTTTCCTAAATAATATAGTTTTAGCCTCTTCTGAAACAAACACCGCTATATTTGAAAAAGCGAAGAAAGCAATCGTAACGATTGATACTAGAATTGCCGTATCGGCGTATGACGATACAAGCAGTTGGACAGGAACGGGATTTATTAACGATAGGCAAAACGGTTATATAATTACTAATACTCATGTTGTTGGCGGTGCGTCTATCGGAACTTATTTTGTTACTTTCTATAACGGTGAGCAGGCAGAAGCAAAACTTATCTATTATGATATTTGGCAAGATTATGCAATTTTAAAAGTAGCAAGCACAGATATACCAGAATCTGCAACGCAAATATCTTTTTCTAATGAAATACCAAAACTAAATCAAAAAGTCTTTGTGGTTGGCAATACCGAAGGACAGGGTTTTTCTTTTCATAACGGTCATTTATCAGATCTCTATAACATTGATGGATCGATGCCGCAAGCTACTTATAATATTAATTTAAATATTACCGGTGGTGCTAGCGGTTCACCGGTACTAAACGATAAGATTGAAGCTATAGGAGTATTATATGGTGGTGGTAAGACCTACTCTCTAGCATTGCACGGTGATTATGTAGCTCGCACTTTGGAAAGTTTAAAGAATAATAAACAACCGAGCAGAAAACATATAGGAATAATAAGCGAGCTATATTCTTTAAATAAAGCAGTTAGACATCATAATTTCCCTAAAGAAGAGATGGATAAATATATAAATAAGTTTCCTGATAGTAGAAATAGAGTTATAAGCGTTAAGGCAGTTTTAGCCGGATCACCTGCCGAAAAATCTTTAAAAGCCGGCGATATTATTTGGGCAGTGAATGATAAGGAACTCGGCGGTAATCTAGCATTGTTTGATAGAGAAATGGATAATTTTAAAGGAATAGCTATTAAACTTACTATATTTCGTGACGGCAAAAAATTAGAACAGTCGGTAGATTTATATGACGTAAATAGTAACAAAATCACTAAAATGGTAAATTTCGGCGGTGCAGTATTTTTTGAAGCCGATGATTATTTTAGCAATAAATCAGGCATTCCGCTTAAAGCTTTAAGTATAGCTTCCGTTCAATCCGGTAGTAGCTTTAGCTCTATACCAACGTTTTTTACTAAAGATTATAAGAATGTTTATAGATTACAAATTTTTGAGATGAAAGATTTGGCTTTAAGTAATCTTGATGATTTGGTGAAATTCTTACCTGCTATTACTAAAGAGAAGTTTATAACGGTTAGATTTAGAAATTATCAACCTTATTATGCTAATTTCGGTTATAATGAACTTATCTCCTCGCATGATGATATGATTGCTGATGTAACTCTAGATTCTATAGATACTAAGCCTTATATATTAAAATATAATACTATTTCTCATGATTGGGACATGGAAAATATAAAACTCCAGTAACTAATGAATTGTGATAAATTAACAATTCTTAATCAATTAAGTAATAATCAATTCAACTGGGCTTATTGCATCATTACTTCTAAATTTGTAAGCTAAAATTTAGGAGAATTGCAAATTAGCTCAATGTCGTTCGCCATACTATGTCATATTCCTGCGAGGCATTGTTGCGTGGATCGGAGAACGCTTTTGATGTCATTCCCGCAAAAACGGGAATCCAGTCATTAAAAAGTATAAACATATTAAGTTTTTAAAGTTAAAAGCTCGATTTATCTCGCTTTATGCTGGATTCCTGCTTCCGCAGGAATGACATCAATCCACCACTAACACTAATTAGCAATTCGTCCTAAAATAATTAACAATTTATAAATTTAGGAGAATTAATGACTAAGCAAGATACAATACATGATGAAGAATTATTCAGTGCTAAAAGTATGTTAAATTATTTTAAGTACCTACACAAAAACAATAAATTAGAAATTTGCGAAAAGTATTTATCAAATACCACAAAATCCGAATTACATACTCACCTATCACATTTATATGATATGTTGCATTTAGCAATTAACAGTAAAGAATATGCTTTAATTAATAGCATGAAACAATTAGTCCCTAATTTAGAAAATTATATCTCTCATAAAAATTTAAAAATAATAGAACAATCTTGTTATTTAGAAGAACATGCACGACATTTAAATCTTTTGGGAGCTTCCCCAGAGGAGTAGATAGTATTCCTAATCAAAAATATAGATATTTAATACGAATAGCGGATTATGTAATGATTTGCTATTTGTAGTTATTATAAAGGTTTTAGTAGCAACTGATAAATTTAGGAGAATTAATGATCAAAAAACCTAGAACTTCAAATCTAAAGAAAGGAAGCAACACAAAAGAACAAAAAACATCTTTTTTAGGTTGTTTACAAAAAATAGTAATAACTCTAATACTCAGAATTTACTAACATCACCGCATTCAAGTAATGATGATTCAGATGATAATGGTTCAGATGATGATGATATAGAGAGGGATGTTTCTAAAAAAGAAGATTCTTTAAAGGAACTCAAAATATTAATAAATAAAAATAATCAAGATGAAATAAAAGCATTTCTATCTAATAAAAACAATAAGTATATCTTACATGATGCGGTTGAGGATAAAGAACAAAAATTAGTTGAAAACATATTAGAATTAGCTAAATACTTAACGCGAATAACTTATAAAGGTTCAACAGTGTTGCATTCGGCAGTTAAAGGAATTGCTAACGTAGAAATTATCAAAGCTTTATTAGCAAAAAATCCTTATTTAGTAACACAAAAAGATGCTTCAGGTCTTACCCCGTCATGTTATAGTACTAGTAAAGAAATATTAGAAATATTACAAGAGTATGAACGAAATGCTATGGATTTTCTTATGAAAAAACCCAAATTTATCCCTATAACCCCTACAAAATGTCTTCCTATAGAAGTGCGGCCTAATTGGGAAAAAGATTTTGAAGAATATACGGGACGTAAATTAGTTGGACAAGCTAATCCTAATATAAATAGTGATGAGTTTTAAAAAGCTAAAACTATTAACTTAAAGCGGCTATCTTCCTTGTAAATTTAACATAGAATATTAGATTTATAAGGAAGATATGCAAGGTTTTACAGATTCTAGAAGTGAGTAACAGCTACTTCTCCTATATTTTCAACCTCATAATTCGTTGTTACTACCTGGTCTATCATATCGCATGAAGCGGTACGTACTAAATTTTCTTTGAAATCTAGTTCTTTCTGCTCACCGTTGGGTGATTGGTAATATACTAATTCTACTTGAGACGTTATTGTTTCTTCGCTATTAGAATGTTGTATACACTCCTTACTTATCGGCTTTCCGATTTTCTTTGCATCTATTATGGCTTTTCTATGGTTTGAATCATCTTGTTTTGTAAAAAATATATTATTTACTGATTCAAAAAGAGTGAGTATCCCTTTATTTTGTTCTTCCATTATCGATTTTGAATTAGATAATTCTATCCCGTTTCTCATATGGGTTTTTTGTTGCACGACTACTAAGCGTTCTTCAAAAGATGTATCTACACATGTATCATCAGGAAATAGTGTATATAATGATACTGATTTATAAAGAGTTTCTTTTTTGCTAAAACAAAACTCATAAACCTTTTGGAATATTTGATTTAGCTTTATTAGAGGAGTTGAATCATCTGCTATTTCTGAAGGCATCCCATTATTTTCTGTAGAGAAATTATACATGTTTTTTGCGGCACTGATTGTGTCCGTATATTTATGTAATAATTTTTTACCAAATGAGCTTATTTGATTTAATGAAGTGGTTGAACGTTGTAAAAATGTTGTTAAACCTAACATATAATAATACCTTAAAAATTATTTTGAAGCGGCAATAATAAGTATTACTTATAGATATTGCCTAAAAAATTATAGCTCAGTGACAGGTATTTCTTTTCCTAACTCTTCAACTTGATAATACGCTGTTTTGTATGAATCATAGACATAAACAGGTGTTATTTCCCCATCTTCTTTGGCCATATAATACTTTATTATGTGTACCTTATGCTCCTCAACTCGTGCTAAATCACCTTGCAATATTTCTTCATTTTTAACTAAAAAATTCATTTTAGGCGGTATGGATTCCTCTAAGCTCTCTGAATACGATTTTGTTTCTTGAAAGGTTGGTTTTGGTGGAAAATAATATTGATATGCATCTTTCACAGCGGTGGTTACGTTTTTATATTCAGCTAATAATACTTCATTAAATAAAACTAATTGTTTATGTAAAAATTTTATAAATAACATCTAATACCTTAAAATTATTTTGAAGCGGCAATATACAAGTCTTATTTTTAGATGTCAACATAAATTAACTATAATGATCATAAATATTAATAAATGCTAATTATTATAATTTTCTTTCACAAAACTCAAATAAACCGATATAATAAAAAATAAAAAAATTATGCGTTCTTTATTTATAATAATAATATTCTTTCTAATAAGTAGCTGTAATTTAAAGCCCGTATATAGAGAAGAATACAATAGAAATAACGATTTAGAAGCTATTGAAGTTGAGCCGATTAAAACAATTGAAGGAGCTGAATTTTATCATCGTTTAACTAGTATTTTACCTCAGAAAGCAAAAGTGAAATACCTGCTTAAAGCAGAGCTTATAGCAACAACTATGCCTGCTACTATTGAGAAAAACTCGAATGTCTTAAGGGAATATATTAATCAATTAGTTAGATATAAATTAATTGATATAGAAAGCCAAAAGGTTCTAATTGAGGAGAAGTTTTACCAAAACACATCATATAATGCTATTTTTACACCATATGCAACAAATGTTGAAAGGGAAGATACCGGAATAGATTTGGCGTATCAAGCAGCGGAAGAAATTCGTAGCAGATTAATTTTATATTTTAACCGGAAATAGGTTTATGAAATTTTACTTTTCACAAATTAAGCGATTATTTGAACTAATAACAACCGGCAAAGTCAAAGCTCTGTTATTATATGGTCCAGATAAAGGCTATATAGATAAAATTTGTAAGCACTTAGTAAAAAACTTAAATATGCTACAAACTTCTATAGAATACACAGACCTTAATATTTCATCTTTAGAAATATTGCTTAATTCGTCTAATTTTTTTGGTCAAAAAGAATTAATTAAAATTAGATCAGTCGGGAATTCAATAGATAAGAATTTAAAAACAATTTTAAGCAGTGATTATATAAATTTTCCTGTATTTATAGGTGAGGAAATTACTTCTAGCGGGAGCTTTAGAAAATTTTTTGAGACGGAAGAATATTTAGCGGCAGTCGCTTGTTATCATGACGATGAAGCAAAAATTGAAAGAATTATTTTAGATAAAGCAACCAAAACTAATAAAACTATAAGTAAAGAAGCTATTACTTATTTAAAAGCTCATTTAAAAGGTGATCACGATTTAGTTTGTAGTGAAATAAATAAATTGATATATTTTGTTCATGATCGAAAAGAAATTACTTTAAACGATGTTCTAGAAGTTATAAGTAGTGAAATTACGGCAAACGGCAGTGATTTAGCAATGTATTTTTCAAAAAAAGATTATAATAATTTTCTGCAAGAGCTTGATATATTAAAAAAACAAAATATCAATGAAGTATTAATTATCAGAGCCATAATAAGACATTATTTAAATTTATATATAGTTTTATCGAAAGTAAAAAACGGTGAGCGTTTAGACCTTGCAATAAAATCATTATCACCACCGATTTTTTATCAGTATATTAATGATTTTACAAAAATAGCAAACGGTCTTAGCCTAACTGAATGTTTAGAGACTTTAAAACTGCTACAGCAAGCAGAAGTAGACTACAAACTAAATCCTGCTGGTTTCGATTTATTACAGAGTATACTCGTTTAATTTGAAAAATTGGCGTCGTTGTTTCATATTTTTTAATCCTCACGTACTAGTATGTACGCTGCGGCCAAAAAATGTGAAACGCCTTGCTCTTTTCCAAATTAAACTTCGTCTACCTAATTTTAAACTTCTTTCAAAAGGAGTATACATTATGCCAAGACCTGATTTTTCTGACCCTGATAAACAAATTCATGAAATTATTAGAGTTAATCATGCCGGAGAGTATGGTGCAAAAAGAATTTATCAAGGGCAGCTAAAATATATTAAATCTCAAAATGATCATATATTGATTAAAGAAATGCTTGATCACGAAGAGATCCATTTAAATTATTTTGAAAAAAAATTATTAGAAAAGAAAGTAAGACCCACAGTTTTATTATTTTTTTGGCATCATTATGGGTTTCTACTTGGTGCTTTATCTTCCTTGACTGGAATAAAAACAGCGATGCTTGTTACCGAGAGTGTAGAAGAAGTAATAGAAAAACATTATGAACAGCAAATAAATTATTTAGAAAATAAAAATGTTGAGCCGGAATTATTAAATAATATTATTAAATTTCGGCTTGATGAGATTGAGCATAAAGCTATTGCTATAGCAAATGATAGCACTGAGGCAATATTTGCAGATATAACTAGTAAAATAGTGAAGATAATTTGTCGTATCTCTATAAGTTTAAGCAAAAAAATTTAGAATTGATAGTTTAATAAGTAAAAATATATTTTTGAGTAATTACTTAGTTGATTGAAAAATCTAGAAATATTTTACTTCTAAGATGTTAAGAAGATAATAAAAAAATATTAATAATATTATTAGAAACGGTGATGAAAGGAAAAATTTTTTTTTAATTTTTTCTTTATTTTCGGCCTTTGTATTTTTTAGAATTAATAAATCTTTATTTTTATCAAACATAGCTAATACTACTACTCGCAATTCCTTTATTTAATTTATGCCTAAACCTAATCTAGAAATTAATAAATAAAGGTGCCAGGGGTTAAGCTCCGTTGCTGTAAGACAACAACCTCCATTATATTTCATGATTTTACTCACTTATAATAACAGACCCCTGGCATAACTTAATATTAAGTTTTGACAGATTGGTCTTGCAACAATGGAGCTTAAACATCATTAGCGGTCTATATATTAGTTGAATAATATAAAGAGTCAGGAGATTTTAGTTGTCATTAATAATAAATAATGTAATTCTAAGTTACGAGGTATATTTTCTATATAATCTGCTTCTAGAATTTGCTTTTACATCAATAATAATTTATATTTATTTTTAATTCATGCGAATAGCTGATTACTTTTGTAGTTTGTTATTGGTGATAATTAGGAAATATAAAATAAAAATATGAGTCAAAAAATAATTTTAAATAATTCGCATCCTATTACTAAATCACACTTATTCCATATAGTAGACCCAAGCCCTTGGCCTGTCCTAACATCTTTTGCTTTGCTTCTTTTGGTTATAGGCGGCGTCTCGTTCATGCATGGCTACAAATTTAATGTATATATTTTATCTGCAGGAGTTATTTCAGTAGTTTACTGTTTATATTCTTGGTGGCGGGATGTAGTGAAAGAAGGAATAGTCGAACATCAACATACCAGTCCGGTTAGAAAAGGTTTACAAATAGGTATGGCGTTATTTATCTTAACGGAAATAGTATTTTTTGGTGTATTTTTTGCTTCTTTTTTTAAATCAAGTTTATCACCTGTAGGTCTTTTAGATGGTGTATGGGTTGTAAAACAAGGAATTTGGCCTCCGCCTACCATCAAAACTTTTGATCCGTTTGATATTCCTTTTATCAATACTTTAATATTACTCTTATCAGGCACTACCGTTACTTGGGCTCACTACGCCTTAGAGGAAAAAAATCAAAAAGATTGCGTAACTGCCCTCGCTCTGACCATATTGCTTGGAATATTTTTTACAACTATGCAAGCATATGAATATTATCATGCGGCGTTTAAATTTACAGATGGTATATATGCTTCTAATTTTTATTTAGCCACAGGTTTTCATGGGGTTCATGTAATTATAGGTACTATATTTCTAATAGTTTGCTACTTTAGAGCAAAAAGAGGGGATTTTACTACAGAAGGTAATGGACATTTAGGGTTTGAATTTGCTGCATGGTATTGGCATTTTGTTGATGTAGTTTGGTTATTTCTATTTACGTTTGTTTATATATTTGGAAGTTAAGTTATACTATATGTGATTATAATGTTACTTAAAACAAGGGTTTTTGAAATATTTTTGCATATTAATTAAAATTGCATATATTTAGGAGTTGATTTATATGTAAATAAATTATACATTATTTCTTAAATGCTAATTATTTTATTGAGGTAAAACATATGAACTTTCCTATTCGTAAATTAAACGAAGAATTAATTGATTATAATCTATCATTACGTATATTATTTACTATTCTAAGCGTGGCTATTATCATGGTAGCTTTTGATAGCTTAGGTAGTAGTGTCGGCGATCCTGTAGGTGATGCATTATGTAAGTTAATTAAAGTATTCAGAGGCAATACTGCAAAAGGTATAGCCGTTGTCGGTATAATTGTTCTAGGAATTCAAACTTTAAGAGGAAAATTGCAGTGGGAAGTAGCTTTAGTGGTAGTTACTGCAATTATTATATTATTTAAAGCTCCTGATATTGTTAACATGGTATCAAGTGATACTAATAGCTCAACTTGTGGTGTATAATGGCCTGAAAAAACTGAACAAAAAAATAGTTAGGTTTGCTTGGTAATAAGTTAGAATAGACCAAATAACTTAAGAGGTAAGAATGACTAAGAAACAGTTTCGGAATTTCAGTGCCGAAGAAAAGACCAAGATAGTATTAGAA
>NZ_CBCDJS010000030.1:0-12673 GCF_965035265.1 Rickettsia sp. | reverse complement strand
ATAGCAGTCTTTCCTATTGTTCCAACAATTGAGAGCAAAACATCTCCTGCACTAATATCAGTTCTTTTATTCTCTTGCTCAAAATTCTCTTCACTAATATAGCGGATTTTATCATGATCAAATATAATGTCAAAATTTGTTATATTAACTGCACTTAACATTGGCTTACCTTCTGCACGTGCTATTGGTGGGTTATGGGAACCGTCTGTAATTTTTTTACATATTTCGTTTAATTTTATAATTTTATATTCTTTATCAATTTCAAAAAAAGGTTTCCAATTATCTATTACCTGTCTTGATCCATCTATTATTTTCTGATAACTATCTAACTCATCAACTATTTTTTGTTGTTCTTCAATAGAAAGAAGAGGGATTTTAATTTTAGATAATTTAGCAATAGATATGTATTTAGTTGTTTGAGTCGTAGAAATACTTAATAATTCTTGCTCTAATGATTTACAAATATAAAATAAAAATTTAGGTAGTACTTTATCCTTATATTGGTCTTTAATAACTAAACCATTTATTTGCTGATTTGTAGTAAGAGGTATTTCAGAAAAAGCAACTTTCCCTATTGTTGCAGTGCAAGATAATAAAACTGTTTGAGTAGGAAGCAATTTTACACTTGTTTCTTGCAAAGCCTTTTTTGTAATAAATTGCTTAGTTTTAAAAATATTTTCTCCATTTTCTAAGTCTTCAAGGGTAAACCAAGGAATATCACCGTTATCCCAATATTGCTGTTCCTTCCTAGATGGAGTTGTGCCATTATGTATATGACAAATTTCAAGTAGCTCCACTATTGTAGATTTCTTATTTTCTGCTATCTCTCTGTATCCATTACCAACCAAATTATAACTATTATTTTTTACTTTCTCTAAATCTATTATTTCAAAACCAAGCTCAAGCATATTAGCTTTTAAATCAGGATTTTTATCTATTTGCCTAATATCGGAGGCATCAATTTTGTTAAAATCATTTATGCCGGTCATTTTTCTTTTTTTATTGTCTAGGGTAACACCTATATTTTTGGCTCCATAAAACCAATAATCTTTTTGTCTATTTGGTTTATGAGCGTCAGTAAAATAAAGTATATCCGTTTTTACTCCCGTATAAGGCAGAAAAGTACCTTGCGGCAAAGAAATAACAGCCTGTAATCTTGCTTTTGATAGTAAAAATTGATGAACCTTGGCAATATCTTTTCTAAATAAGAAACCTTCCGGTACGACTAATGCCATCCTGCCACCTTCTTTTAAATTTTGTAGGCAATGTAAAACACAAGCAGCATCGCCGTTATTTTTTGCAATGCCGTTATAATAAAGAGGTGCTATATGATTTTCCGTTATGGTTTTACCGTTTTTAATTGTCTGTTTAGTAATAGTTTGAGAAAACGGCATATTGGTGATTATTATATCAAACTTTGTTAGCCGGTTTGTTGATTGTTCGATATAATCAGGATTTTCAAGGCTATTTATTTGTTGAATTACGCTATGTCCGTCACCATGTAAAATCATATTCATTTTAGCGATTCTAGCAGTTTTGGTTAATTCTCGTCCGTATAATGTGCGATACTTTAATTTTTCTAAATCTTCATTGGTATTAATTATATTATTTTCTTTGATGTAATTAAAAGCTTCAGTTAAAAAACCTCCTGTACCACAAAAAGGATCATAGATTGTCTCTTTAAATTTAGGATCAATGAGGTTAATAATAGTTTTAACGACATTTCTAGGAGTAAAATATTCGCCCAAATCATTCTCGGTTGATGTAGTTTTTTCAAGGAAATATTCAAATGCATCACCTTTTATATCAGTATCTATTGTCGATAAAATAAGAGGGTCGATTGCATCGATAATATGCCGAGGTGTTTGAGGGTTACCGATAGAAATAGGCGTAAAAACGTCACCGCCATACTTATTTTTGATTTGTTCTATGACATAGCCGTTTATGTAACCGATAATATCTTCGTTTGACTGTGCTTTAATAGTATTCCACCAAGATTTTTCATTATTCTCACTAAGCAATTTTAAGAATAATATATTAGCAAATTCACTAAATCGCTCTATACCTGCTCTGAGTCCTTCGCTTCTTAAAATATTATTTAGGTTTTTGAATATCGATATCAACTCATCTCGTGAAACTTTAACTTCCTTAGGGATTGTCCAGGCTTCATTACTATTTTCATATAAAAAAGCTAATATCTCTTTTTCACGAAGTAACTCTCTTACTTCTTCACCGTTTAATATGAGCTCTTTATTATTCGCTACAAAACGAGTTTCACAATAAGCCCCGTTCATAGCAAATACTAAGGACACATTAAGAGCTTTTGCATATTCTGTTGCTTGTTCTAAGGCTAACTTTAAATCTACTCCGCCTTTTTTCGCTTCAATAATTGCAATAGGTGTGTCATTGCCACTTTTATATAAAATATAATCCGGTCTTTTTCCGTTTAATTTTGTTTGTTCCGTTTTTGATTTTGGTTTTTGGAAATAAACATTCTTTTTAGTGTCATTATCTATATGCCAACCTTTGTTCACAGGGTTATTGCTGATAATCCATTCAGTTTGTTGTTCTGCTAACATAAAAATTGTTTAGATGTTCTATTGAGGATTATATCTTCTTACAGTTATTATACAAGCTTATAGAAAAACAAAAAACAACTTTTATCTCACTAAAAAATAAATTATTGCTATGGATTTATATAGATTTTTGACTTTCTTAATGAATTTAAATAACTTATTATTATCACCTTGTTATAATCAGTATTAAATCATGCGTATAAATAATCAATTAAGAGAATTAATTAAGTCCGGTACTTTTGCCGGTATATTATTAATTATTGCTTTTACCTTAGCAATAATCGTCAGCAACAATATTTTCCTAGCAAAATATTATTCTTCTTTTATTTACAGTAAAATCTCTTTAACAATAGGAAGCGTAAGTTTACAAACAACTTTTATAGAATTAGTTAATGACGGTCTCATGACTTTCTTCTTCTTATTAATAGGTTTAGAAATGAAATTTCATCTAGTAGAAGGTGAATATAAAAATAAAAAAACTAATATTGCCTACGGCAGCGGCACTTGGCGGTGTGGTAGTTCCTGCCTTAGTATACATGTTTTTTAATTATGATAAACCAGGTTTAATAAAAGGCTGGGCTATTCCTATAGCAACCGATACTGCTTTTGTCCTTGGTATTTTATCTTTTTTCAGCCGACATATATCTTTAGAATTACGGGCTTTTATTATAGGTTTTTCATTAATTGATGATGCTTCTGCATTAATTATACTAGCCTTGTTTTATACTAAAACAATCAATACTCCGGCATTATTAATTTCCTCTGCAATCATATTCATCTTGCTTATATTGAATTATCGACAAGTTAAACAGCTATTTTATTATATAATTGTAGGTGTATTGTTATGGGTAAGTATGGTGGAGTCCGGCATTCACGGTACTCTATGCGGAGCTATAATAGCACTTTTCATACCCGTTAATATAAAAGGAGAATTTAACACTTCTTTCAAAAAACTTGAAAACTTAACTCGTCCTTTTGTAAATTACTTTATTTTACCTCTTTTTGTATTTATGAATTCCGGCATTCTTTTAGAATATTTTGTATTTAAAGGCATTTGTTCTAATTCAATACTTGCTTTAGTTTATGGGATAATATTTGGTTTATTTATAGGCAAACAATTAGGTATTATGTTATTTTCATATCCATTTGTGAAATTTAAATTCTGTAATTTACCAAGTGATACTTCATGGTTAAAATTTTATTCTGTATCTATCCTTGGAGGAATTGGATTTACCTTAAGTTTGTTTATAGGTAGTATTACGTTTGAGAGTAGTTGCCCTTCAAACTCTATGAGAGCTGCAGTAATAATCGGCTCTTTAGTTTCTGCATTATTTGGCGTAATCGTTCTAAAATATTGTACTAGAAAAGAGTAAGGTGGCAAATATATATACTTCGAGTAAGGTAGACGAAGTTTAATTTGGAAAAGAGCAAGGAGTCTGTAAGCCGAGGAGCGGAGCGTACAAAAGTACGTGAGCATCCGAGGACTTACAAAGACGACGTAGCCAATTTTTCAAGTTCAACGAGTATATATAGTAAACTCAGCCCCGTTTTGTGACAGGCCTGAGGGTAGAGCCTATAATAATAGGCGAGACGACGAACAACGAAGCACAAAGTGGGGATCAGTTTACTATACTCATTAAGTAACGATGATAGGATTTAAATAATACATCATATTTTTGTTTGGAAAAAACAGGATATGGTACTATATAGATATTACTAGAAGAAGGAATCGCTTTTTCAAGCTTATTTAGCACAAAGGGCATATTATAATTATGCTCTACTAAAATTACTGAAGTAAGATTATAAGTCACAATAAAATCAACCGCTTTCTTAACATTATCTTCTTCAGAAATTATTTTATTCGGAGCAAGTACTACTCGTTGTTCTATCACGCTATGTTCTTTTAGCAAATTTTTTAATTGCCCCGCAGATTCTATACCGGTAATAAATAATATAGGTGCATAACCAGCCTTAAGCAAAGCAATACCGGTTTCAATTTTATGCCCTCCTCCTGCAAATACTATTATTGCACTAGTAGTATTACTGTTAAACTTATAAGAATTTATTAAATATATATAATAACCAAAACTACCTATCCAAAAAGCAAAAATTGCTAAAATTGTGAGTAAAAATTTTTTGATCATTTAAATATTTTGTTAAATTCAGTTTGAATAATTTTATCAAATTCAGACATTTCAATATAAATTCCTAACTGATTTAAAGATGTTACTAAAGAATTTTCAAGTCCACAAGGAATAATCCCACCAAACTTACTCAAATCTGTTGAAATATTTATAGCTATACCGTGATATGTGACCCATTTTCTTACTCTAACTCCTATTGCAGCAATTTTAGCAAATTTATCTTTCCTTACTTTTACCCAAATTCCTACTTTATCTTTAATAATATATGCTTTAATTCCAAAATAATTTAAGCTATTTATAATCCACTCTTCAAGCATTTTTATATATAGCTTTAAATCTTTATGGCGATTTGGTAAAGCCAAATTAAGAATTGGATAAATAACACGCTGACCCGGTCCATGAAAAGTAAATTTACCGCCACGACCTGTGTAAATTACCGGAATATCACCGTAATCTAATAATTCTTCCTGCTTATAATTAGTACCGGCGGTATATACTTCAGAATGTTCGACTAAATAAACAATTTCGGGTTCATTAGCATTAATTACCTTATTAACATAGTCTTCCATTAATTTCAAAGTAACTTGATAATCCGTAAGATCCGGTATAGTTATGAATTGCACCATATTATAAATATATCATATTAACTACTTAATTCAGATTTATATTTCAATATTAATGTATCTAAAATTGCTATGGTTTCAGCATCCAAATCGCCGGAAAAATTATTAGGACGAAAATGCATTTGAAATGAAATTATAACGTCTTTCATTTTAGAGTCTAGAACTCCGGTAGCTTCAAGTTTATAACCGTATGTAATAAATTTTTGCCGAATTGCTGCAATATCGGTTGTATCAACTTGCGGCAATAGATCGTTAAAACTACGGTCATCATACCATGCTCCTATACCGTTATCATATAATAGTTTCCAAGGAAATAGCGGCCCTGGGTCCTGTTTTCTACCTGGAGCAATATCAGAATGTCCAACCACTCTAGTAGGTTTAATATCATATCTAGCAATAATCTGTTTACACAAACTTATAACACTATTAATTTGCGGCGAAGAATAAGACAGCCAGGTTACAGCGTCATTCACAAGGCTTGACACAGGCGAATTTTTCGAGATAAGTCTGTGCTCACGTACTATTGTACGCTGTGCAGACTTACCCTTAAATTCATCCTGTCTGAAGCCTTGTGAATTTAGCTGCATATTATTATTTTTTGTATTTACTTTAAACGCAGGATTTACGATTTCAATGCCGATTGATGTGTCATTAATACGCTCATGACCTTGCCAGTAACTTACTCCGGCATGCCATGCTCTATCATGCTCTTCTACTAATTGAAATATATGTTCAGGGTTTTCATCATTTATTAAATAATGGCTACTTAACTTTTCACCGGTTAGAAAATCTAAAGATTGTTTAAAATCACATTGTGTATAATGTAGTACTAGGAATTTAATACGTTTATCAAACCCTACAGCTCTATAAGATGTTTTATCGATTACTATCATAGTTTAAATGGTGTTAATCTTAGTTAAAAACGACTTTGTTGCATGGCTCTTATGTCATTCCTGCGGAAGCAGGAATCCAGCATAAAGCAAGATAAATCAAGCTTTTAATTTCAAGAACTTGCTGTATTTATATTTTTTTCTAGATTCCTGCTTCCGCAGGAATGACATAAACCGATCCCCAGTATGATAAGAAAAATTTTGATGGTGCCGGATATCGGATTTGAACTGATGACCTACCGCTTACAAGGCGGTTGCTCTACCACTGAGCTAATCCGGCATATTAATATGATTATAGAGAAAAGGTAACTATTTAGAAAAAATGTGAAAACGTCCTTATGTCATTCCCACAAGGTATTGGTTTTATTGCATGGCTTTTATGTCATTCCTGCGGAAGCAGGAATCCAAAAAAATTTAATGTTGTTACACATTATTGACAAAGTAAGCATATAAAAAACTTGTTTTTTATATGCTTTACTAGATTCCCGCCTACGCGGGAATGACATAAAGCGATCCACACAAGCAATGCCTGCTCGCAATGACGAAAATGTACTATAAACTAAGCTTCTTTTTTGCTTGGTCTAGCTTTGCGACTTTTTGCTTTAACTTCCATTTCTTTTTTGATTTTTTCAGGAAGAGTAACACCAGCTTGCTCAATAAATTTTGCAACTCGCTCGGTTGGTTTAGCACCAGTGCCAAGCCAATATTCTATACGATCTTTTTTTAAAACCACACGCTCACTATTATCTGAAGCAAGCATTGGATTATAAGTTCCGACTTTTTCTAAAAAGTTACCATCACGAGGTGCTGTTGCATTAGCTACTACTACACGGTAAAAAGGACGCTTTTTAGCACCGCCTCTAGCTAAACGAATTTTTACTGCCATATATTACTTACAATTATTTTATTTTTTCTTCTTTAAAAAGAACATGTTTTCTTACTTTTGGATCGTATTTACGAAAAGAAAGTTTTTCGGTCTGGGTTTTTGGATTACGCTTTTTTACTAAAAAAAACCCTGTACCTGCCGTGCTTACTAATCTTACCAAAATATTTTTATTTTTCTTTGCCATTAGCTGACACCTTAAATCAAGATATTATTTTATTATTACTTAAGAAAAGCAGAATAAAACGAAATTGAAAAATAGTCAAGTAAAATGAAATAATTTAACCTGATGTCATTCCTGCGAAAGCAGGAATCCAGCTTAAAGCGAGATAACTCGAGCTTTTAATTTTAAAAATTTGTTGTATTTATAATTTTTTTTCTGGATTCCTGCTTTCGCAGGAATGACATCGAACTGTGCAACAAAGCCGATTAAGACTTTGGTCAATTTTTCAAATTAAACGAGTTACCGACCAAACAAGCGTTCGATATCCTTAAGCTTCAACTCAATATAGGTAGGTCTGCCGTGATTACATTGTCCTGAAAACGGCGTATTTTCCATTTGACGTAGCAGTGCATTCATTTCATCTGCCGATAATTTTCGTCCTGCTCTAATAGAGTAATGACAGGCATAAGTTTCCGTCACATGCTCTATTAACTCCGTCAAAGCTATATTTTCGCCAAAGTCCGATAAATGATCGGCAAGATCTTGGATTAACTTTTGTACATTTACATCTCCAAGGATATTTGGGATTTCGGTTACTATAATAGATTTTTCACCGAATTTTTCTAGAGTTAAACCAAGTTTGGATAATTTTTCCCTATGCTCATACAAGCAATCCGCTTTTCTTTCATTTGGCAGTTCTACTATCTCAGGGATAAGTAAACGCTGTTTTATTAACTCTTCCGTTTTAAGGTAATCTTTTATTTTTTCATACCCTAAACGTTCATGTGCTGCATGTTGATCGGTAATTACTATACTATCTTCGGTCTGTGAAACAATATAAGTCGTATGAGGTTGTGCTTTAGCTGCTCCAAGTCTGTATTGTTTGTGGGTTTGCTGCTCTTGCTCTATACGATTCTCTACTTCTTGCTCTATTTTTGCATGCGGTAATGTATCAATTAGCTTCTGACAAGCAGTATTTGGTGCAGACTTAAAGTTAGACGGCATAGCAGGTCTATATTCGCTAGGTTTGCTATTAACGTTTAAGCCTTTACTTAAAGGCGGTTGTTTGTTAACTAAAGGATTTTTAAATAACTCAAGAGCATCAGAGGCGATAGTAGTAGAGGTAACATGGCTTTTATTTGTTAAAGCATTTTTAATTGCTTCTATCAATAAATTTCGTACATAATTCGGATCATGAAACCTTACCTCTGCTTTTGCCGGATGTACGTTAACATCAACAAGCTGCGGGTCGATTTGTAAGAATATAGCACATAGCGGATAACGATCACGAGCTAAATAATCCTGATATGCTACTCTTAGAGCTACTTGTAATAATTTGTCTTTTACCGCTCTATTATTTATAAACAAAAACTGATCTTCACTTGAAGCTCTATTATATGTCGGGATACTAGTATAGCCGCAAATAGAGAAATCAGGAGTTTTGAAATCTATATAAGCGGCATTTTTTATAAAATCTTCACCTATTACATCGATTATACGCTGTTTTAAGTTACTTTCTGCATCTTTATTTTGTCCTTTAAGCTTTAAAAGATTCTTGCCGTCATGTGTTAAGCTAAAAGAAATTTCAGGATGTGCTAAGGAAATTTTCTTAACTACATCAACTGTTGCAACAAGTTCAGTTTTGTCGCTTCTTAGAAATTTTAAGCGTGCGGGCGTGGCAAAGAATAAATCCCGTATCTCTATTTTAGTACCTTCATTATGGACAGAAACAGTAACTTGTTTTTCATTGCCGCCGATTAATTTAATTTGAAACGCTTTGTCAGCCTCTTGTTTCTTAGAAGTAATGAGCATTTTACTAATAGCAGCAATAGACGGTAATGCTTCACCACGAAAACCGAAAGTATGAATATTTAGAAAATCGCTTTCATCAAGCTTAGAAGTTGTATGACGTTCAACGGCAATTTCTAACTCCTTATCAGTCATACCGATACCGTCATCGGAAATAATGATTAGATTTTTACCGGCACGTTCTAAGATAATATCTATTTTAGTACTACCTGCATCAACCGCATTCTCAACTAATTCCTTTACTACCGATGCAGGTCTTTCTATAACCTCACCGGCAGCAATTCGGTTGATAGTACTTTCTGAAAGAAACTTGATAGTCATTTTGCTACTAATTTAAATTTCTTACTACAATATGGGCAGATAACTTCCTTTTTTTCTTTATCTATCTCTAAATAAACTTTTGGATGGTCATATGGAGGTTCTTTGCCCTGGCAAGATACAGATGCATCAACGCTATTAACAATTTCCATAGATTTATACATTATTTCTTTAAGTGAAATCTAATATAAGTTACTTTTAAATAAAAGACAAATAATACTTGATTAACTATGTCATTCCCGCGTAGGCGGGAATCCAGTACTTTAAAGCTCTTTAAAAGCTCGGTTTATCTTGCTTTACCATGGATTCCCGCCTACGCGGGAATGACATCGAACGTCATACAATAAGACTAGGTTGACTATAGCATAACACAGCAGGAGGTAAAAATGAAAAACAAAGTAGCAGTCATTACCGGTTCTACTAGCGGTATCGGGCTTGAAATAGCAAAACATTTCGCAAAACTTGAATCTAAAATAGTTATTAACGGTCTTGCAAAAGAAGATGAAGTAGCCAAAATTTCAGCAGAATTGAAAGAACTTGGTGCAAGTAGCGTATTTTATCAAGGAATAAATTTAGAAAAACCTGAAGAAATTCGTTCTATGTTTGAGAGAATAATAAAAGAATTCGGTAAAATAGATATATTAGTAAATAATGCCGGTATTCAGCACGTTGCCCCTATTGATGAATTTCCTGAAGATACATGGGAACAAATTTTGCGTATAGATTTAATAGCCTCTTTTTATACTACAAAATACGCAATACCGATTATGAAAAAAAACGGCTTTGGGCGGATTGTTAACATCGCTTCTGCTCATGCCTATGTCGCATCACCCTTTAAGTCGGCATATGTAGCAGCAAAGCACGGTATCCTTGGGCTTACCAAAACCGTTGCTTTAGAAGTGGCTGAGAATAATATTACAGTGAATGCTATCTGCCCTGGTTACGTTAATACTCCCTTAGTCAGGAATCAAATAGCAGATACTGCTAAAGCTAGACATATCAGTGAGGAATCGGCATTAAGGGACGTAATCCTAAAATCTCAAGCTACAAAGAAATTTGTTGAAGCCGATGAAATAGCAAACTTAGTAATATTCTTATGTGACGACAAAGCATCATCAATAACAGGTAGTGGACTCTTGATAGATGGCGGCTGGACGGCACAGTAGTCTTTAATTCTTAATATTTGTTAGTTATTGAGAAATAACTAACAATGAAAATTTCTTGTAAAATTTTGATTTATCCCTTTACACTAAATAATAAATCAAAATTTATCCAAGGAGGAATTTATGCCAGAAAAAAAACATGTACATTTTCAAACTGAAGAAATTGAATTAAATAGAGTAAAAAATGCCAAATTAATTCATTTTAAAGATGAACTGGGCAGACCCATAGATGGGCAATTAGTTATAGGAGAAGTTGAAGAAGTAAAAGAAAAAGAATTTTCTAGACCCATAGAAGTTGAGGTAAAGCGTAATTTGGGTAAGTTTAAAAAAGCTCTAGCCTATCTTGGAATTATTAAAAATACCAAAAAAGTTATTAAAGAAGAAAAATATACGGAAAAAGTAGTAAGCAAAGAAGAGAAAATTATAGGCACCTATGAGTTAGGCAATTTTACTAATGATAAGAATTCCATAGAGAATTTTTTAAACAACTTAGATTTCCATGAAGAAAAACTTTACGCATATGATCTTAGTGGTAAAAAAATTGGCGAAGTAGGTGATTTTGGAAAAGTAGTATTAGATGAGAATATTAAGCTTGATGAAACTATTCTTCAAAAAGATGGAAAAGTATTTGCTATTGAAAAAAATGGTAAGTTCTTAGATTTAGAAGGTAAAGCTTTACAAAATCAAAATCAGTTTATACAAAAAAGTGGTGGTGTTTATCATTTAAGCGGTGCTACAAACATAAAATATTTTGATAAAGATGAAGATATTAAGACTTCAAAAGGTGTTACGAATCTTAACACAAAGCCCGTGAAAAGTGCTCTTAAAGGTAGCAGAGAAGCTACAAAAATAGGAGAAAAACTACGAAAACAACAAGAAGAACAGAAATTTGCAGGAATCAAAAAGCCAAAAGGAGCTAAACTTACAAAAGTAGGAATTCCGGTAGTCCCCACTAGAGGATAACTAGGTTATAAGTACTTGACCATTATAACGTATATATTATAATAGTTATGACCAAATTAATATGCACGTTATAATAGTCATAATAAATTATGATCTTATTATTTAGCCTTTTGCATGTCTAATATAGCTTGTACTTGAGCTTTTACTTCTAGATTATCAGGCTCTAATTCTAATGCTTTATTGTATACTTCAAGAGCTAAGTCATATTTGCCTAATTCTTCTAAAGCAAGACCAAGATTATTATAAGCATCATAATTAGGGTCTAACTCAATTGACTTATTATATAACTCTAATGCTTGCTCATATTTTGCTAGGGTAAACAAAATATTTCCTTTTCTAAGGTAGACATAAGAATTATTAGGATTTAGCTTAATTGCTTTGTTAAAAGATTCAAGGGCTAGTTCGTATTCTTCTAATTCTTCAAGTACCATGGCTTTATTAAGGTATGAATTATAAAAATTAGAGTTAAGCTCAATAGCTTTGTCATACGATTCTAAGGCAAGTACATATTCTTTTAACTGATGCAATTCAAGACCTCTATTAAAATACGCATAAGGATTATTTGAATTTAGCTCAATTGCTTTACTATATGATTCAACTGCTAATTTATGTTTATCTAATATAGATAGTACTATACCTTTATCAAAATATGTACTGAAATCCTTAGGGTTTAATTCAATGGCTATATCATATGCTTCAAGTGCTAACTCATATTTTCTAAGCTCTTTCAAAACTAATGCTTTATTAGAATATGCATTAGAATAGCTAGGATTTAATGCAATTGCTTTATCATATGCCTCGATAGCTAATTCATATTCTGCTAATTTTTTTAGTACAAGACCTTTGTTATAATAACCTTTAGCATCATTCGGATTTTTCTTTATCGCTTCTTCACATTCAGTTAGTTCCTTTTCAAGATCATCTGCAACTGATTTAGCTTTATTATTAAATAAGGATAAATCAGGCAAATAGTTACGAAAGCATATTGCTACTACGGTAATCCTCCCCAAAAACAATCGACAAAAGGAGTAGAATTTTTTAGAAGTAAAGAAGGAGATTCTATAAATGACAATATCAAAACACAGTGATAGCCAAATCATGTCTATCTTAAAGCAGGCGAGCAGTGGGATGCCTGTAGCAT
>NZ_CBCDJS010000029.1:0-13552 GCF_965035265.1 Rickettsia sp. | reverse complement strand
CTATTTTACCTATTGCATTACTGAACGTACCTATCTTCTGTATTAATTGGTTTGCTCCTTGGGGAATGGATTATATGTCAGGTATGATGGGAGTAAATATGCAAAATATCGTAGCTCTGGTTATTATTGCTTACGGTATGTACGGTTATATTGAATTTTCAGGACGTATGGTAGCAAAATTAACTAGTGCTGCCGGACCTTCAGCTACCGGTATGGGGGCAGCAATGTCTGACGCAGCAGAAAATAAAGCATTAAGCCAAATAGGTATGGATGCTAAAACAAGACAAGGTATCGCCGGCAGAGCGGAAAGTCGATTAAAACAACGCAATAAAACGTTAGGTCAGGCTGAGAAAAATAGAAAAAATATGCCACAAGAAGGGGGTGAGAAGAGAAATGAAGAACCACCTAAACCTGAGTTGCCGAGATAGAGAGTGAATCAAAAATCGTCATTGCGAGCGACTGAAAGGAGCGTGGCAATCTCGTGAAATAATAACAAACTCCTGAGATTGCTTCGTCAATTACTTACGTAATTTCCTCGCAATGACAAAAAATAAAAATCACGGTATGACGTGTTGGATAACAATTTAAATTATGAAAATTCTTAAGAGTTTAGTTTTATTAGTTTTGTTTATGGCAATGCCAGCTAAAGCTGTCGATGCTTTTTCATGGATGTCGACCGGTTTTGGTGGGTTAAAAAGCTTATTCGGTTGTTTAGAAGTGCCTGAATTTACAAGTTTTCAAGAAGGTAATATAGGAATTAGTTTATCTACCGCCGGAACTTGGCAATCAACAGGTAATGCTGTTGAGAAAGGTAAATTGTTAAAAATAAATTGGTCTACTTCAGGTATTACTCCTGAACCTAGAAAATATCTAGTATTATATAGAATTGATCCAAGATTTAGTACGCCGCAAGTTTTCATTAAAACTTATAATTATTCTAAATTACAATTTGAAGCTTTAGGATTTCCTCGTTTTGTTACGGACAATAACAGTGAAACACCGGGAGCTATACCGCCTGATAAAGACCTTGATGCACTTTCATTTAATAAAATGTCTGATTCTGTTAAATATTTTAACTATTCTAACGGTAATTCGAGAATTGAAGTTAAGGCCGGCGATATAGTAAATATTAGTTTAGTGAGTAAAGATAATTTTTTTAGCCCTAATACTCCAGTATTTCCAAGTACCGTAGATAATATTTTAGCACAGGAACTTGATAGTTCGATATTTGCCGCTTCTGCACTTTATACTGAAAGCAACCTTGGCAACTTTGATAATAGAATAATTTACTCATCTGCAGAGCAGGTATGTAATCTTATAGATGCTTCAAGAGATCCTGACAAACCAAGTGGATGTAGCGGTACTGGCTCAGCTACAAAATATAAAAGTATAAATAGTAACGCAGCATTAGTCGGCAAACCTATGAGGGTTGGAGTAGTACAGAATTTTATGGGCTTAATTAATTCTTGCCCTATGGGTTCTAATTTAAATACTAGTCCTGCTTGCTATTACGATCAAGGTAGAGGAATGACAATTAAAGTAGGCGGTCAGGTTATTAAGGGACGGGATCAAAGTTTTGTAAATTCAGGCAGTACTCAAAGTAGCTTTATATATTATCAAGCGACTAGCGGCGGTACTATGGATTTTACTAGCGATTGGCAAACAAATAATATGTTTGCTGAGTCAGCTCTCATGAGTGATTGGAGTCGAAATTTTTCGAATTATAATGATTTTAATGATTTCATAACTAATAAACCTAATCCTAATCCCCCGCCTCCTAAGGTGTCTAAGGATTGGTTAGTTAATTTTTTATATTTTGGTCGTTATGCGATGATTGTTGAAATAGGTAACGGAACAAATTCAATTAGTCCGGGTGATCAGCAAAATATAAGTTTAGAATATGTAATAACACAGGATGGTGCGTTACCTGATTCATCTGTTCGCGGTACGCCAGTAGATTATAATTTTGCAGCTGATGCACCGCAAGATGGATATTTATGGTTAAGGGTAGTAAATCCTAATAGTAATATACAAGGGGTAGTTAGTGTAAATTATGCTAATTATACCGGTACAACTTGGTTTTCGGATATAGTATATAATGGCGCTATTAAACCTATTACCGATCAGTTTAGAACTTTTAGTCAAATGTTTTATATGAAGTTAGTTAAAAATTCTGCAGTGCAGAATATAGCTAAAGCTGCATTAACTCTTTATGTTACTATATTTGGACTAATGTTTGTTATGGGAGCATTAAAATTAACTGCTATAGAAGTAATAATACGTATATGCAAAATAGCTATAGTAGCTTTTTTAATTAGAGAAGAAAGCTGGGGTTTCTTTAATACATACTTCTTTAGTGTATTTACTGACGGTATTGATTTCTTTGTAACTAACGTAGTAGGTGCTACAAGCTCTAGATCTAATATTTTTGGTTTTATTGATCCTATATTTGATAAATACACTAACGGTAGAATTTGGGGGTTGTTATTTATTGAATTATTACAAATACATAACGGGTTAACATTTATTGCTATTATAACCATCTATGGTCTTATTACTTATTTTAGAGCTGTTTTAGAAGTTATAATAGGTTATGTTATCGCATTCATAGGGGTAACAGTTATGATTTCATTAGCACCGTTTTTCATAATATTAATGTTATTTGAAAAAACTAAGAGTTTATTTGATAACTGGATATCGACATTGCTTAGTTATGTAGTGCAGCCGACAATATTATTGATTTTCTTTTTATTGATAGATCAGGTTTTATCTGAGCAGCTTTTAAAAGTGGTAGTTAGAGCCTGCTGGGATACTCTTATACCGATAAAAATAGGGCTTGATTTAACAAATCTTGGTGTTCCGATCAATTTCTCTTTTACATTACCGTTCTTACCCGGAATACCTTTCTTTGTACCGGATGTTCCGGAAATTAGTAGTTCTAATATTTTAACAAATAATGCTAATACTTTCTTAGTATTATTTACTACGGCTTTATTATTTTATTCATATTGCTTGATGTCATATGGTTTAGTAACTTTTGTAAATATAGTAGTCGGAATGCTTACAAATGTTACACCGGCACGAATATCAGGAAATTATCAAGAACGTTCTGATCCTGTAGGAGCTGTTATGGATGATATATTACTAAAACCAACTAATAAGGATGGTACAAAGGGACCTTCAAGGATTAAGAGTGCCGTAATGGCTCCGGTAAATCTTTTCAAGGATAAAATAATTGATCAAAATTATAAAGCTAGTGAACCCCAAGGCGGCGGTGAACATACAAGTAAATTTTTATCTGAACGTAATGATGTACCGAAGAAAGAAGAAGAGAGGAAGTAGTATAGGTTATTTTAGTGTCATCCTAGCTAACTTGAAAATCGTCATTGCGAGCAGCCGTAGGCTGTGCGGCAATCTCATGAAATAATAACAAACTCCTGAGATTGCTTCGTCAATTACTTACGTAATTTCCTCGCAATGACGTTGAAATTAAGAATATAAAAATAACACATAAAAAATAAATGAACAAAAATATTTTTATTACATTATTAATATCGTTATTGCTGCTGCTCTCCGGTTGCAGCGGTGATACTTGTATTGATCCTGATGATTTCGGTTTTATCAAATTTGATGTTTCTTCTAGATATGATCCTGCTGAAGTTACTTCAAGACAGGAGGGTGATCAAGTAGCACCGTGGCGTGACAGTGCTTATAAAGTAAACGGCTATCCGTTAACTGTTATGGTAAGACCATGGAATTATATACTTGGAGATAAAAATACTTCAGGTCAGTTATCTGCATGGTGTCCATGGTACGGTCAAAAGAATAATACAACTACTTTGGCTGCTTTTTGTGTTAAGCTACAACCGTGTACTTTTTGGGATAATGCTAGGCTTGATATGTGTACTCCTAATCCCGCAAGTCAAAATGATGCAATGATTAGTAATGCTCCATGTATAATGACAGACGGCGTCGGGCTTTATTTTCTTATTGCCGCTAAAAATGCTGATCCTAATATTTCACCGGATAAACAGCGTAAACCGGACGGTATAACTCAGCATTTAGGAGAGCTTACTTCGAGTGTAGGCTATGACTTTTATAGTATTAGTAGTACAGGACAATTCTTAAAAGCCGGCGGTATAAATTATCAATATAAAGGTGAAGATAAGTCAAAATATGCTCAATCGCCTCTTTATTTTAAGATTATAGATAAATTTTATGATGATAATAGCGGGCAATATAGATTAGTAATAAAGTCCGGAGTTAGTGATACTAGACCCGATCCACTACAATTTTTAACAGATTTAATAAAAGGAGTATTATTTGGTAACGATGGGATCATAAAGAAAACTTATCAACAAATAATTGATACGCCGGGTTATAGGATGAGTGTCTCGGCTATTTTAACTCTATATATAATGTTTACGGGCTTTTCCTTTTTAATAGGTAATATAAACCTTACTCATGTCGAACTTATAGTTAGAATATTAAAAGTTAGTATAGTTTCAATATTATTAAGCACTAGTAAAGCTTGGACATTTTTTCATGATTATTTATTCGTATTTTTTATTGATGGGGTTCAGCAAATACTGCAAATAGTTAATGAGGCTTCGGCTACCGGTCCGGGTTCTCAAAGTTTGCTTGGGTTACTTATTTCTCCTCAAACTTTATCTAAATTATTTTCGTTACTGTTTGTTGATTGGCTTGGCTTTATATATATCATTCTATATATGATAGCTCTGTATTTTATTTTCTTCCTTATATTTAAAGCTACTATTATCTATCTCACTGCCCTTATAACTATCGGTATGATTATAATTATGGGGCCGATATTTATTTGTTTTATGTTGTTTAATATAACTCGTTCGTTATTTGAGAATTGGTTAAGACAATTAATATCATACGCATTACAGCCTATAATTTTATTTGCCGGTATCGCTTTTATTTCAATGATAATCAGAAGTGAAGTATATTCAACACTCGGTTTTGCTGTATGTAAGCATGATTTTCCTAATTTAGGTCCGATAAATGAAATATTTGGTAGTTTCCTTGAGGATATAGATCCAAGTCTTGGTAATTCAATATTTTATTGGTGGTTCCCCGTACCAATGAAAGGCGGTATAAATAATTTCCACAAAGCAAAGATATTAGTTCCTGAAGATTATATAAAAGATGATGGTACTACGCACTGTTCTGCGTATGAGTGTATAGAGGAACGCTATATTGAGTTACCGTTTTTAGATTTAGTTAAAGATGCAAAAAGGATTAGTAACTTTATAAATGGGAAATTTGTCCAACTTGACGGGATATTACTAATTTTTGTGTCTATTTATTTGCTAAGTAAATTTAACGATACTGCTATATCGGCGGCACAGTTTATTGCCGGTACTTCAGGTAATTTAACAGACATACAAAAAGTTAATCAGCAATCTTATGATTCGGCTGCAAAACAAATGAATAGGCCGCTAAGTTATGTGGCTAAGACGGTAAGTGCACCTATAACTACACGGGTAAGTGCGAAGGTAGAGGAAGCTAGCATGTCCGTTGCCAAAGGATTTGAGGGTATGATGATGGGAAGACTTGAAAAGCAAGCTCTTGGTTCTTCTGCTAATAAAGCCGTACAAAATGAGGTTAAAAGAAAATACGGTATAGATTCTAAAGATGTAAAAATGAATGCCATTACGGATTATGAAAACGGTATTTCAGGATTATTAAAGAATTTACCTAAAGGGAATGAATTAAAAGCAAAAGAACTATCGCAAATGAAATTTACTCAGCTTCGAGATAAAATTGCTGCAAATAAATATGGAGTGAAAGATTACGCCGCTTTAAGTAAAGAACAAAAAACTGAGCTTGATAAGTCATTAAAAGATGCTAACTTACGTGAACTCGCTAGTGACGCAAGCTTTACTAAGGACTATCAAGATGCTTATAAGTATGCCCACCAAGCAATGTCAGGGCGAGGTGTTGGTCTCTTTGGTAAGAATATAGGAGTGCTTAGAAGTTGGCAAGAGATGGAACATCGTATTGATACAAAACGTAACCTAAAAGAAGAAAAGCGTGTAGGTATAGGTGAAAAAATCTATGCCGGTTATACGGGATTAAAGCGAGAAGCATTAACTGCTATAGTTGGTAAAGATTTACGTGATAAATATGAGGGTAATCTCACAAGTGCCGAATGGCATGATTTTGAATATAACGACCCAAGACTTAGAACTTATAGCGAAAAATTAAAAGATGAAGAAAAAGCACGAGAATTTAGTGAGCTTCAAATGCATATTAATAAGGAAACGCTGGCTGCTCAAGCAGATATATTATCTCCTGAATATTTAGCAAGGCTAGAGAAAACAGGTAGACAGAGTGATGTGGAATATTATCAAGAATTAGCTCAAAGAAAGCTCATTCATGAGGTACGTGGTAAGTTATTCGAGGAAGGTGAACCGGTAATGATGGGCGATAGATTTATGCGTGAAAAAGCTACTGACTCTCAGATGCGAGATATGATAGATAACGCTCATAGAAAACATGCACAATTTATAGATGAAGATCGATATACTCGTCGCCAAGAGCATTATGATATTGTACATGAGAAAGCTCAGGAAAATATAGAGCAAACGTATAAAGAGCTTAAAGATCATTTCAAAAGAGATGATATCAAGATCGAAGAAATGCCGGCATTAATAGCACAAAAAGTTAAAGATACCGCTGAGGGAGCTGAAATAGACCAAAAGATTACGGAAGAGCTTAATAACTTTAATGCTGATGTTAAAAATTATGAATATAGTACTGACGTGCTAAATAAAATAGAGGATAGAAAGCAAGCTATTACCGATGAAGTAAATGCTCAGATCGATCAGATTAATAAGTATAGGGAAAATGCAAAAATGCAAACCTATGTAAAACCTATAGTAAATGAGGGTAGAAAACTAAGAAAATTAGAAGATCATTTGAGAGGTATGAAATAAAATAATTAATAGTTTTTTTAAATCACCGTCATTGCGAGGAGTTGCGTTAGCAACGACGCGGCAATCTTATAAGATAATATAAAAAACTCCTGAGATTGCCACGCCAGCATAAATGCTGGCTCGCAATGACGACTCTTTTAAAAATTGTCCGCTACTAGAGGACAAGCCACGGGATGACATTGCGTATATACACTGTTGCGTTAATAGCACTTAAGAAATTCCCACTAAAAACAATAATTAGTTTTCCCTATATTAATTGGGCTATATATTATTTAATAATATATATAGTAACTAATTATTATTAAGGGGTTTATGAAGAAACAACATATAATAAACGAGACATTTTTAGATGCGATTCTAGCTAAGAAATTAGGCACTACTTACACTCCTCCAAAAGAAATCAACGATCCTGACTTTGATGAAGCAGCAAAGCATTTCATCAATCTATTACTTAGAGCAGATGGCTTTAAGCCTGTTAAAACTGCCGTAGTTCATCCGATCGATAAAGAATCATTACTCGGTGCAGTTAGAGCAGCACAACTTGATGTAATAAAACCGATTCTTATAGGACCGCAACATAAAATCGAATCAGTAGCAAAAGTTAATAATGTAGATCTTGAGGGTTATCAGCTTATTAATGTTGAGCATAGCCACGAAGCAGCAAAAAAAGCTGTAGAGCTTGCAAAGAAAAGAGAAGTTGCAGCGATTATGAAAGGGTCGCTGCATACTGATGAGCTTATGTCTGCGGTAGTTCATAAAGAGAATGGTCTTCGTACTGAACGTCGTATAAGCCATGCTTTTTTAATGGCAGTTGCTACTTTTCCAAAGCCTTTTATTATTACCGATGCTGCTATTAATATCCGCCCTACTCTAGAAGATAAGCGTGATATAGTACAGAATGCTATTGATTTAATGCATATGATCAAAGAAGACAAGCAGGTTAGAGTTGCAGTATTATCGGCAGTTGAGACGGTAACCTCTGCAATTCCTACAACCCTTGATGCTGCCGCTTTATCAAAAATGGCAGATCGTGGACAGATTACGAATGCTATAGTTGATGGTCCCCTTGCGTTTGACAATGCTATATCTTTATTTGCTGCGGAGGCTAAAGGTATTAGCTCTTCAGTTTCAGGAAATGCCGATATATTAGTAGTACCTGATCTTGAATCAGGCAATATGCTTGCAAAACAGCTGAAATATTTGGGACAAGCGGTTATGGCAGGTATCGTGCTTGGAGCTCGTGTGCCGATTATTCTAACCAGCAGATCCGACCCTATGGATATGCGTGTTATTTCCTGTGCACTTGCTTCATTTATTTATAACCATACCAAGGCAAAGTTACATATCCAAGCAGGTAAATAATATGAAAGATGTTATTTTAATAGCTAATGCCGGCTCATCTAGTTTGAAAATTTCTATTTTTGAAATTCAGAATAAAAAAGTTAAGGATAAAATTTATAATATTTTTTTAGAAAAAAATGATAATAAAATATTATTTCATATAAATAAAAAACAGGAATCTGCTACCGACATTAAAGATGATGCTATTGAAGTGATGATTGATCTTTTTGAAGATTGGTGGAAAAAACAAGAGAATCTCAATTTAATTGCAACCGGTCACCGTATTGTCCATGGCGGAAAAAATTTTAATAAACCGGTTATTGTTAATGAAAAAATTAGCGAAGATTTAAGAGCATTAATACCTCTAAGTCCCTTGCATCAACCTTATAATTTGCAGGTACTGGATTTATTTCTTCAAAAATATAAAGAAATTTCGCATATAGCATGTTTTGATACATCGTTTCATTTTACCAATCCGCCTATTACAAAAGCTTTCGGTTTACCGAAAAAATATTATGATAAAGGGGTAATTCGTTATGGTTTTCATGGGTTATCATATAAATATGTTAGCAGCCATTTTAAAGAAATGACAAAAGAGGATTTACCTGTAAAGACTATTATAGCTCACTTAGGAAGCGGTAGTAGTTTATGTGCTATTAAAAACGGTCTCAGTTTAACAAGTTCCATGGGCTTTAGTGTACTTGACGGTGTTATGATGGGTACAAGAACAGGTAACCTTGACCCCGGAGTAGTGTTATATCTTATCGATCATGAGAAAATGACTACAAAAGAAATAACCGAGTTATTATATAAGAAATCAGGATTGCTAGGTATATCCGGTGAAAGCTCTGATATGCGTACTTTGCTTGCCAGTAACTCGCCTGATGCTAAATTTGCTATAGATTTATTCGTGTATCGCATTGTACTTGAAATAGGTAAGCTAGCTGCTGCACTTGAGGGGGTTGATTGTCTAATTTTTACTGCCGGTGTTGGACAGAATTCCGCTGTAATACGAGAAATGATTACTGAAAAACTTTTATGGCTCGGTATTAAAATAGATGATGCAAAAAACCAAAAAAACGAGCATCTAATAAGTGCTGAAAGCAGTAAGGTTAAAGTTTTCGCTGTGCCGACAAACGAAGAGCTAATCATCGCTGAGGAAGTGCTGATGTTTTTATAACACAAATTAGTTAATTTTTGATTACTTATAAATGTATTTTCTTTATTAACTTTCTTTAAAATAAAAGATATGCAACTATAGCTATATTTTTAACTTAAATTTTGGAGAAAGTTATGGTAGAAAAATTTGATAAAAAGAAAGCAGAAAAAATAATAGAGGATATTAAGAATGATAAGATAAATCCATTTTCTCTTTCCCCCAATAGTGATGAAAAGGCTGAGAAGGCCAGTAAAGCTTACAAAGAGGCATTAAAAATAGAAGAAGAAGCAAAAAATGCAGGAGAAACTTTAAGTAAAGATGCTCAAAGACGCTTAAATAAAATAAAAACTCGTTATAAAAAAGCAGTCGAAGAAAGAATAAAGGATATTAAAAACAATAAGATAAATCCATATAGTGATGCAATGAAGCAGGGTTCTAAAGTGGATTTTATGGGAAGAAAAGTTATAGCTAAAAACGCAGCCGAAGGTTATAAGGTCGCATTAAAAATAGAGCAGCAAGCAAAAGAAGCAGGTGTTGGTTTAGATAAAGATGCTATGAGACGCTTAGAGAAAATAAAAAGTCGTTATATGGCAGCTGATAAGGAAGCGAAACTTAAAAAACAACAAAGCGATCAAGCTTATAAAACGAATCAACAAAAAGCTGAAGCATTTAGAAGTGGTGCAACAGCTGCTGCTAGAAAGCAAAGAAAAGAAGATTATAGAACAGGGGGATGGGGTAAATAATTAAATTATAATTGTATTGTATTAATTGGTACTAGGCACTATTTTAAAAATATGCTTCTATTACACGCCACAATCTTAACCGTTTTTCCTGAAATGTTCCCTGGGATCTAGGGCATTCTTTAGCAGGGCAAGCACTACACAAAAATATCTTATAATAAGTACTGAAAGTTGGTGATTAAAATATATGAATACAAATATGGATTTAAATTTAGATGCTGAGGATGAGAGCGATAAATATAATTGGCAGTTATATTATAAATTTGAAGAAGTAATATATAAAGGTAGTGATTCAGAAATAAAAAAATACTGGCTCAATTCAATGAACAGGATTTTTTGAATATTCCTATAATATTTGATTTAGTAAGCTATAAAAAGTTACGTTTGCTAAAGCTATTATATAAGAAAAATATTCCTTTAACTTATGAAAAGAAAGGGTTCGGAGGTAATGCTTTACATGTTGCATGTGGTGCCGGTGGGAATTTAAAAATAGTAAAATTTTTTGTTGAAAATAATATATTAACTGATATTCATAAGAAATCTGAAAATTTTGGTGATACGCCTCTAACATTAGCTATATGCTATGAACATCATGATATTATAAATTACTTTAAACAAAAATTTAATGTTACTTCTGTCACGTTAGAAGACTTAGATGTTATATTAGATCGAGTCAAAGCAAATTATAGAAGATATTATAATATAAAAAAGCATTACGAAAACAAAAACACTAAATAATGTCCCTACTTCATGCCACAATCTTAACTGTTTTTCCTGAAATGTTCCCTGGGACTCTAGGGCATTCTTTAGCAGGTCAGGCTCTGAAAAAAAATATTTGGTCATATGACGTTATAAATATTCGAGATTTCGGTCTAACTAAGCACAAAAATGTTGATGATGAGGCTTACGGCGGAGGTAGCGGGCTTATAATGCGTCCTGATGTTCTAGGCAGTAGCATAGATCATGCTTTATCTTTAAATCCTAATGCTCAAATTTACTATCCATCACCTCGCGGTAGAGTCTTTACCCAAAGCTTTGCTAAAGAGATGTTACAGGGTCAAAATCCTATATTCTTATGCGGACGTTACGAAGGGATTGACGAACGTGTAATTGAAGAGTATAATATCATGGAAATTAGTGTGGGTGACTACATTTTATCCGGCGGAGAAATACCTACTCTTACCATTCTTGATTGCTTAATTAGGCTACTTCCTGGGGTGTTGATAAATCAAAATACCTTATCTTCCGAGTCTTTTGAAGAAGACGGAGAATTTAAAGGGGGGCTTGAATGCGGTCTATATACAAGACCTGAAATTTGGCGTGATCGAGCTGTACCGAGTGTTTTATTATCCGGTAATCATAAACTAATTAATGAATGGAAAAGAGAGCAGTCTCTTATGATTACTAAATTACGCCGTCCGGAGTTACTTAAAGATTTATAGTATGGAGTTAATAAAATGAATATTATTGATAGTTTTGAACAAGAAAATATTTCAAAACTTGCGGCAAATAAAAAGATCCCTGATTTTGAAGCCGGTGATACAGTTAAAGTAACCGTTAAAATTATCGATAGATCAATTGAAAAAGACGGTAAGGAAAAGCTAACAGAAAGATTTCAAGCTTATGAAGGTGTAGTTATCGCTAAAAGAAATCGTGGTATTACTTCATCTTTTTTAGTACGTAAAATTAGTCACGGTGAGGGTGTTGAGAGACGCTTTATGATTTACTCGCCGATAGTACACTCTATTGATGTAGTAAAGTACGGGGTAGTTCGTCGTGCTAAACTCTACTATTTAAGAGAAAGAAGCGGTAAGTCGGCTAGAATTAAGGAAAGATACGTTCATGTTTCTAAAAAACTTAAAGCAAAAGCAGCAGAAGCTTAAGAATGTTGAGTGTCATACCGTGGCTTGACCACGGTATCCACAAATGCAACTTAAAATACTAATAATTTTAGTATTTTTAAACTGGATCCCGCGATCAAGTCGCGGGATGACAATTAGGAACCGGTATACGTAACAATGACGTACGCTCAAATCCCTAAAGTATCTCTATAAAGTTCAAGCATAGCGTCCTGTTCGGCAAGCTTATCTTTATCCAATTTCTTTAGTTTCAATATAGATTTCATAGCTTTAACATCAAACCCATGCGAAGAAGCATCTTGAAAAATATCTTTGACTTCCTCCGATAAATCAGCTTTTTCTTGTTCTAATCTTTCTATTTTGCTTATATATTGTTCTAATTGTTCTTTTACTACTACTTCTGACATAAAAAATTTATTTAACCTTTTTTAAATTACTATATAATACAAATATAATCCTTATTCAACAAAATATATCATAATGCAAATTTATCCTTTAAGACTTTTGCCTAATAAAATCGATTTTGATTTTATGAACTTTAAAAAAGTCAGTTACAGTTTCTCAATTATTTTATCACTTATTAGCTTTATTTGGATCGGTATATATAAATTTGATTTCGGTATTGATTTTGCCGGCGGTATAGTTATTGAAGTAAGGCTTGATCAAGCTCCTGATTTGCCAAAAATGCGAGGGGTTCTAGGCGAACTTGGAATAGGTGAGGTGGTCTTACAAAATTTCGGTAGTGAGCGTGATCTATCAATTAGATTCGGCAGTAGTAGTGAAGAAAATCTCATGAAAAATATTGAGCTAATTAAAGCATCTTTGCAAAATAATTTTCCATATAAATTTGAATATCGTAAGGTAGATTTTGTCGGTCCGCAGGTGGGTAGACAGCTAATAGAAGCAGGAGCTATGGCGACGCTGTTCTCTTTCTTAGCGATTATGGTGTATATTTGGGTGCGTTTTGAGTGGTATTTTGGTCTGGGTATACTTATCGCTTTAGTGCATGATGTAATACTTGCTCTTGGGTTTATGAGTATGACTAGACTTGATTTTAACTTAAGTACTATTGCCGCAGTGTTAACTATTATAGGTTATTCTGTTAATGATTCAGTAGTAATATATGATAGGATTAGAGAGAATTTACGTAAATATCATAAAAAAAATATCACAGAAATTATAAATTTAAGTATTAATGAGACTTTATCAAGAACTATTTTAACGGTAATTACTACGCTACTTGCTAATTTAGCTCTTATTCTTTTCGGCGGTGAGGCGATCCGTAGTTTTAGCGTACTTGTATTTTTTGGAATAATAGCTGGTACTTATTCCTCGATTTTTATCTCCGCTCCAATACTTACAATGTTTGCTAATAGGAAGTTTGAGAAGAAGAAGTAAAGAGTGTTATATGTCATTCCCGCGGAGGCGGGAATCCAGCCTTTCGAATGTTTTTTTCTGGATTCCCGCCTCCGCGGGAATGACATAAAC
>NZ_CBCDJS010000028.1:0-13577 GCF_965035265.1 Rickettsia sp. | reverse complement strand
AAATATTTGAAGTATCTAGTTGAACAAAATCCTGTTGTGGGTGTTTCCTACCGCCTTGAGGAGGCACGGAAGCAACTGTTCCTTCCATAATTTTAAGTAGTGCTTGTTGCACTCCTTCTCCTGATACATCTCTAGTAATAGAAGGGTTTTCCGATTTACGGGCAATTTTATCAACCTCGTCAATATAAATTATACCTTTTTGTGCTTTTGCTATATTAAACTCTGCTGCTATTAATAAACGTAGTAAAATATTTTCAACATCTTCACCAACATAACCGGCTTCCGTTAAAGAAGTAGCGTCTGCCATAGTAAAAGGTACGTCTAAAATTTTAGCAAGCGTTTGAGCAAGTAAAGTTTTTCCTGAACCGGTAGGACCGATCAGTAAGATATTCGACTTATTAAGTTCAACCTCATTATTGCCGGATTGTACATATTCAAGTCTTTTATAATGGTTATATACCGCTACTGCCAAAATCTTTTTCGCTTGATCTTGTCCAACTACGTAATCGTTTAGAATTCCACATATTTTTTGCGGCGTTGGAATTGAAGAAGTAATTTGCTTTAAGGCAACTTTACTTTCTTCTTTCATAATATCCATGCATAAATCTATACATTCATCACAAATAAATACTGCAGGACCTGCTATTAGTTTTTTTACTTCATGCTGTTTTTTACCGCAAAACGAGCAAACTAATTCTTTTTTATTAACTTCTACTACCATTAATTTTCTTTTTTTACGTTTATTTTAACAATTCTTATTGTATCAGCACTGTCACCCCGTGGCTTGACCACGGGGTCCAGTCTTTATTTTATTTTTTTCTAGATACCGTGGTCAAGCCACGGTATGACAATTAGGAGTCGACAACATCCTATACTACTCTTGCACACATATAGTAATCTTTATGCTCATTTGCAACTATTTCGTATTTTTTAAGGATTCCCTCCCTAACGAAACCACATCTCTCAAGAAGATTAATCGAACGAGAATTATCTGTAATAACTGTTGCTTGGACTCTTACAATGCCTATATAATCAGCAAATTTCAAGATATTTTTTATAGATTTTAACATTATACCTTGCCCCCAAAAATTAGGATCTAGATCATAGCTTATTTCTGCTCTATGATGTTCTAGATTTATTATATTAAAACCCGCAGTACCTATTAATTTATTATCGTCTTTAAGAGCAATCCCCCAATAAAAACTTCTATGATTTTTATATAAACTAGACCAATAACGTACTTCGCTTTGAGCCTCTTCTAAGTCTTTAGGTCTATTACTATCAGTTATATAAATAGCCATTTCCGACTTACTCATATAATTAAAATAATCCTGCACATCCTCTTCAACTAACTCTCGTAAAACTATATCATTTAGGTCGATAACAGGAAAAGGAGCATATAAATATTCTCTATTTATCATACATACTTAATCGGATCTTGTACATTATTCTTTTTAAAAGCATCAAGCCTTATCATGCAAGCAAGGCAATTACCGCAAGATAAATCATCTTCCGTAGGGTCGTAACATGAAATTGTATTTTTGTAGTTAACTCCAAGCTCAAGCCCTGTTTTAATTATTTGCTCTTTAGTCATATCAATTAAAGGCGTATGAATGGTAATTTTTTCTCCATGCACCCCTATATTAGTTGCTAAATTTGCCATTGCTTCAAAAGACTTAATATATTCAGGGCGACAATCAGGATAATTTGCCGAATCACTAGTATGTACACCTATAAAAATGTCTTTTGCTCCTATTACTTCTGCATATCCTAGTGCATAACTTAAAAATATCGTATTACGAGCAGGTACGTATGTAACCGGTACATCTTCAGGTAGTTCGTTTGTATTATGGTAATGCGGAACATCTATATTATCATCGGTTAAAGCAGAACCACCAAAAGCCCGTAAATCTATATCAATAATCTTATGCTGCTTAATGTTATATTCTATAACTAACTCCTTAACTCTCCGAAGTTCTGCATTGTTACGCTGCCCATAGTTAAAACTCATAGCATAGATTTCATAACCCATTTTTTGGGCTATTGCAAGAACCGTGGCAGAATCAGCTCCACCGCTAACTAAAATAACTGCTTTTTTCATTGTTTACCGATAAAGTTAATTTTTGAGATACTAAAGCATTTAAGCTAATTTTTGCCCTAAGTGCTTCCAGTACCAAAGCTCGATGTATACGCTTGTCTACTCTAACATTAAACTGCCCACTATATTCTTTCCTAGCCGGTGCTAGGGGAATAGATTGATTATGACTTATATAACTTTCTTTCATTAAAGCCCACGCTTCTTGTAATTCTTGCAATGCTTTTTCAGGTGAATTTCCAAAAGCCGATACATTCGGCAACTCTTCAAATCTTGCCAACCAATCCCCATCTATATCTTTAAAAAGCTCTATAGTAAAGCCGTCAAATTCATCATTGGTTTTCATCTAGTATATTCAGTTTGTCTATATAAATAATTATATTGCAATTAAATAAAATTATGAACAAAAAAAATTATTCAAGAATTAAAGAATATAGAGTAAAAATCTTACTTGTAAATTTCTTACTTTTAGTATACTATAATTCTAATGATAAAATTATTTTATAATTATGAAAATATCTACTAAGGGACAAATTACCATACCTATTGATATCAGAAGTAAATTAGGAATGCTGCCTAACACTGAAATTTCTTTCATTTTACATAAAGATGGAGTTTTTATTAAAAAAGAAAAAAATTCCAATCAAAGAGGTATAAAATTAATACAACAATTATCAGGCAAGAGTACATCAAACATGTCTACCGATGAAATAATGAAATTAACTAGATCATGATTTTAGTCGATAGCAATATAATACTAGATATTATAACTTTTGATAATAATTGGTATGAGTGGTCTTCAAACAAACTTAAATTACTTTCGCAATTTCACGAACTTATAATTAATGATATTATTTATACTGAAATATCAATTGGGTTCAAAAGGATAGAAGAGTTAGAAGCTACAATAACTGAAAATTTTTTTAAACTTATTCCTATGTCTACAGAGGCGTTGTTTTTAGCAGGTAAAGCCTTTCAAAAATATAAATTGAATGGCGGTATTAAAAATTCAATATTACCGGATTTTTTTATTGGTGCTCATGCGAGTATATTAAAGATAGACTTATTAACAAGAGATGTAAGTCGATATACAACGTATTTTCCAAAAATAAATCTTATTACTCCTAAATATTCTTGACTAAATCCTTCTGATAATCTAAATTTACGTTGTTAATTTATGGCGGGTGTAGCTCAGTTGGTTAGAGCATCAGGTTGTGGTCCTGAGGGTCGCGGGTTCGAACCCCGTCACTCGCCCCATATTTTGGTTTTGTTGCTGTCATTGCGAGGAGCGAAGCGACGCGGCAATCTAGTACAAACATCCTGAGATTGCCACGCTCCTTTTAGTCGCTCGCAATGACATTTTTTCTTATGGATATCAAACTTTTATATAGACTGGCTAAATATCTAAGGTTCTATAAAAAAGACTTGATCATCGTTATGATCTCTTTACTTAGCGTATCAGCTTCATTATTACTAATCGGTAGTGTTTTCAGAAATTTAGTTGATAAAGGTTTAGCTGAAGATCATATTTTATCGGTTGATAAATCTATATTATATATTTCCTTATTAATTATTATCTTAAGTATTGCCAGTTTTTTCCGTTCATATTTTATCAATAATGTTGCCGAAAAAACTGTTAATCAAATAAAAAAAGAAGCCTATAGTAATTTAATTAATTATGAAATTGAAGAATTTGAAGAATTAAAAATCGGCGATATAATTTCACGTTTAACAAATGATATAGATCAAATATCTACGCTCATTGTTAATTTCTTATCTTTCTTTATTCGCAATTCGGTGATGCTAATCGGCGGCATTACATTAATGTTTTTTGAAAGCTTTAAACTTGCTTCTATAGTAATTATTACCATTCCTATCTTATTAATTCCTTTAATTAAATTCGGCAAGCATGTTAAAGCTTTGTCTAAAAAAGCTCTAGAATCTAAGTCACTTTTAGCATCAGATATTGATGAAACTTTTAATAATATTAGAGCTATTTATGCTTTTAACAATCAAGCAAATAAAATTACCGATTTTGACACTAAACTACAAAGTTATTTAACATACTGCAAAACCCGTTTAAAAATTCGTGCTTTATTCTTCGCGATTTCAATATCCGTTATATTTCTTGCAATTACTTTAGTCGTTTGGATTGGAGTCTTGGATATAGTTAAAGGTAATCTATCAGCAGGACAAATTATATCGTTTATTTATTATGCAATTATTGCCGGAATTAGCTGCGGCGGCATTTTTGAACTACTAAGCGAGATACATTTACCTGTTACAGCCCTTGAGCGAATAATTACAATTATAGATAAGTCGCCTATAACACATAATGATTATTTAGAATTAAATAATTCCGGCTCAATCTCGATAGAATTTAAAAATGTAGATTTTTCCTATCATTCAAGACCTAATTTAAGAATTATCAACAACATGTCTTTCAAGATAAATGCCGATAAATTTATTGGGATTGTAGGTAGATCAGGCGCAGGAAAAAGTACCATAATTCAGCTATTACTACATTTTTACCGGCAAGAAAGCGGCACTATTCTTATTAACAATCAAGATATAGCTTATTTAAATCCTATCGAAATCCGTAAATTAATCGCTTATATACCTCAAGAAGCTAGTATTTTTTCTGGTACTATAAGATCAAATATTATATTTGGTAACGATGGAGCAAGCAATGATGAAATAGAAGAAGTAATAGAAATTACAGGAATCGCAGAATTTGCAGATAAAATTCATGACGGTATCAATGCTAAAATAGGTGAAAAAGGCGTTAGATTATCAGGAGGACAAAAACAAAGGGTAGCTATTGCTAGAGCATTATTACGTAAACCACAAATCTTACTTCTTGACGAAGCAATGAGTGCATTAGATACGATGAGCGAACAAAAATTATTAACAGCTATAAGAAAAATGATGAAAGGAAAAATTATTATATCAATTGCCCATCGAATTAGTAGTATAGAATCAGCTGACCGTATTTTAGTAATAGATAAAGGACTAGTAGCTGCTAGCGGAACACATAATAATTTATTACAAAATTCAGAAATTTATTGCAATATTTGTAGAGAACAGCTAACAGTATAAAAGAAGTATGTCATTCCCGCGTAGGCGGGAATCTAGACTTTTTTACTGTCATACCGTGGCTTGACCACGGTATCCATAAAAAAATTAAAAAAGGACTAGATCCCGCGTTCAAGTTAGCTAGGATGACATTAAAGGTTACTGGATTCCCGCCTACGCGGGAATGACATACACCGACCCACACAAGTAAACCTTCACAGGAATGACAATAAAGTAGATAATTGATATATTTGTTACAATAAAAGTTCCTTGGTATAAAAAAATTTAAATGTTTAATATAATTTAGCTTGAAAGCTATTATGACTTTGTTATAATCATAACTACAAAAACAAAAAAGGTTTACAAAATGAAAAATTTATTAAAGATTTTATTAATTCTAGCTTTCGCAAGCCCAGTATTTGCTTCATCAATGCAAATGCCTGACCCAGCTTCAGTTACAACAACCCAAATACAAGCCATGAGTAGCGACGACCAACAGGCTTGGGTTGCTAGCTTAACAGCAGATCAGTATAATATGTTAAGTCCTGATGTTCAAAAGTGGGTAATGGAGAATACTACTGATGCTCAAAAACAAGCTTTAGGAATTAATCAGTAATATTTTAATTAATTTTTAAAATTGATAGGGGACTGTTAACAAAATAATTTTAATTAATAATTAAAAAGAATTTTATTAATAGTCCCGCATGTTAGGAATAATTATTCTTAACATATATCAGTAAAAGCTTCTGCTTTCTCTTCCTTTTCAATCCTCCAGTTATCGTGTCATGTATAAATATCCATTTATTCTTTAGTGCAATAATACGCTAATTATTGTAAGTTATAACTTGGCTCTTTCTATGTCATTCCTGCAAAAGCGTTGTTGCATGGATACCCGAATCGTCATTGCGAGGAGCGAAGCTTTGCTGCAATCCAGAAAAATAATTAAAAAAATTCTGATTTACAGATTTTTTTTTACTGGATTGTTTCGTCGAAACTTGCAGTTTCTTCTCGCAATGACGGAAAAATCGATCCACGCAACAATACTTTACTAAAACAACCTAAAAATAACAAATTACTTATGAAATTACTTATTACCGTAATCATCATGGAAATACTCGCCGGAGCGGAAATAGATTTATTCGTTCCAAGTTTCCCTGAAATACAAGATACATTCAAGCTTTCGACTTTTATGACAGAATTATTACTCGGTGTAAATCTAACTGCTTATTGTATTACTTCGCTTATAGTCGGTAATTTAGGAGATAGGTACGGACGCAGACCGATTATTATACTTGGTTTACTGATTTTTAATCTTGGTAGTTTATTTTGTGTATTTGCAAATAATTACGAAGCTATATTATTTGGAAGATTTTTGCAAGGATGCGGGATATCATCGGTTGCAGTGCTAGTATATGTCGTGCTTGCTGATATTTATTCGGTACAAGAACAGCAAAAATTAATGGGCATTTTAAACGGCACTATTACACTTTCTATGGCTTTTGCACCAGTTTTAGGCAGTTACGTCAATTTATTTTGGGGATGGAGAGGTAATTTTGTTTTATTATTCGCACTTGGTTTAATTAGCTTAATTCTAGGTATATTTTATATTCCAAAAAGAGAAGTTAACAAAAAAATACGTATTTCTTTAAAAGAATATATCCCTATTTTTAAATCGCGAAAAGCTATATATTATATACTTACAATGATGTTTCTTGCTCAAGGATATTGGATATTTATCGGGATTGCACCTATTTTATATATGCAAGATTTAGGCGTAACTTTAGAATATTTTGGACTTTACCAAGGATCAATGGCAGCTTTATTTTCCATTATGAGCTTTTCAAGCGGTTATTGCTTTAAAAAATTCGGTATTAAAAATTGCTTCTATTTTGGCGTTATATTTATAATACTATTCTTGGTAGGAAATAGCATATTGATTATATATAATATTAATAATCCTTTAATCATAACGATAGTTACGCTATTATTATCACTTGGTGTAATATATCCGATTAACATATTATGGCCTCTACTTTTGGAAGCTATCCCCGATGGTAAAGCTCGTATGACTGCTATTTTTACTTCGGCTAGATTGATTCTAACGGCATTTGGATTACAATTAGTAGGCTTTTTATATAACGGTACTTTTGCCCCTCTTGGCATTACTATATGTATTGTTACGATATTTGGGCTAGTAACGTTACCTAAATTATTTAAATATGATAATGTTTTTGAGATTTCTGAGAGAGTGTAGAAAACTCCACTCTGTCATACCGTGGCTTGACCACGGTATCCAAAAAAACAGCTTATAATACTAATAATTTTATAGATCCCGCGATCAAGTCGCGGGATGACAGCAAAAAAAATGATCAATAACAATTTTATCTTCAAAATAGCTTTCAGATATTTTAGAGCTAAGAAAAATGAAAAGTTTGTTTCTATTATTTCTGCCTTTTCTTTAGTTGGCGTAATGATTGGCGTTGCAACACTGATAGTCGTAATGTCCGTTATGAACGGTTTTCATATAGAGCTTACTAAAAATATTATCGGGTTAAATGGGGATATAGTAATAAATCGGCAAGGTGGTAGTATTGATAACTATGAAGAGATTAAAGCTAAACTCCTAAAACAAGATTATGTAAAACATGTAACATTTATTGCTCACGGCCAAGCTTTGGCTCTTGGTAAAAGTAATAATAGCGGTGTGCTTGTTAAAGGTATAAAATTAAAAGATCTAAGTTTAAGAAATGAAATTTTTAAAAATGTAAATTTTGGTAGTTTTGATAATTTTCACGGCAAAAACGTAATAGCACTCGGAGAACAATTAGCAAGCAATTTAGGAGTAACTGTTGGGGATAAGATTAGATTAATTTCACCGAATTCAGTTTCTACCGCCTTTGGCAATATGCCAAGGTCAAAAGAATTTAAAGTTATCGCAATTTTCAATAGCGGTATGTATGATTATGATTTGACAACGATATTAATGCCGCTTACCGCGGCACAAAATTTCTTATCTCTTGGCGACAATATTAATTTAATCGAAATTAATAGTTTAGATCCCGATAAAGCTCTTGCATATTCATATAAAATACAATCATTATTAAGTCCAAACCTATACGTATTTAATTGGCAAATCTTAAATTCACAATTTTTAAGTGCCCTTGCTGTTGAGCGTACTGCTATGTTTACTATCCTATCTTTAATTATTACGGTCGCCGCATTTAATATTATTTCGAGCTTATTCATGCTCGTTAAAGATAAAACTTCAGATATTGCAATTCTTAGGACTATGGGAGCAAGTACTAAGCAAATAATGCTTATTTTTATCTATAACGGAATGTTTATAGGATTGCTTGGCACAACACTAGGTGTAATCCTTGGTGTTACTTTCTCTTATAATATTCAAACTATCAAAAATTATTTGGAGCGTATAACCGGTACTAAAATTTTCGAGGCAGCTATTTATTTTCTTTATAGTTTACCTTCAAAAGTAAGAACTGAGGATATTATTTTAATTACCTCTTTATCTATAATATTGTGTTTTCTTGCGACAATTTATCCTTCTTATAGAGCCTCAAAATTAAATCCCGTGGATGCCCTAAGATATGAATAATACAGCCCTCATTCTAAAAAATATCTCAAAACATTACAGCCAAGGCAAAACTGTTGTTAGGGTACTCGATGATCTTAATTTAACGGTTAATGAAGGTGAATTAATCGCTATAATAGGGTCTTCAGGTAGCGGCAAATCGACTTTACTACATATTGCCGGCTTACTTGATAAACCTACAAACGGTCAAGTCATCATACCAAATAGCGAGTATAAGAAAAATCATCTAATTCGTCTTCATTATTTAGGTTTTATCTATCAGCAACATCACTTACTTAAAGATTTTACCGCCCTTGAAAATGTTATTATGCCAAGGCTTATTAGCGGTCTTGATCAAAAAGAAGCAATAGAGGATGCAACAAAGATATTAGAAAGTTTAGGACTTGGAGGAAAACTCTATAATATGCCCGGAGAATTATCAGGAGGCGAACAGCAACGAGTCGCAATAGCTCGGAGCTTAATTAATAAGCCGAAAATTATTTTAGCAGATGAACCAACCGGTAATTTAGACCCCAAAACCACAAATGAAGTATTTAATTTATTGTTAAAAGTAGCAAGGCAGCAAAATACCGCCGTTATTATGGTAACACATAACTACGAGTTAGCACATAAAATGGATAAATTATATAAGCTAAAGCACGGATTATTAAATATAGCTTGATTTAAAGCTCAAAAATTCTGATAATTATATATAGCTTCTGCGAACATTTCTAAAAAGATTTAATTTTGGCTATTTTTTGCTGCAAATTATAAGATTTTTTTAAAATATGAATAACTATTCCTTCAAAAATCTTATTAATTTTCGCTAAAAAATATCTCAAAATAGAAAATTAATTAGAAATTTTCATAGAACCTAATATTTTTTTAATAAAGGTTAGTAATGGCTGAGCCTATTATATTTACTCTTTTACTTGGCAATAAAGATCAGATATTAGAGGAAACTCAAAATAAACTACCTATTATCCAGCTTCAAGTTAATAAAGAATCCCATATACCCGATAAAGAACGTATTTTTTCGGAGATCTTAGAAAAATCCCACGAAGCGGGCAAAACACCGATTTTTAACATTCAGCTTAATAATAATAATGTAAGACCCATTTTTCAGGTACAAGATTTAATTAATTCACAAAATTTAAATATAAAAACTACTATTACTTTTGATCAATATAATTCATTAGCTCAAAATCCTGAACTAGAAGCTTACTGGAAGCAAATTATGGAAAAAGTTTATCATGTTTTTTTTACAAATGAAGCAGATCAAAATTTAGCTATAGCTGATGGTATAGTAGCAAAAGATAAAACTACTGCAATTAAGGATATAAGTTTAGTAGCATCTGTTTTTAATAACCTTGTATATGATCGTAAAATTGACCACTTGCTCTCTGATACAATACCTGATAAAGCAAAATTAGATAAAATAATAAAAAATGCTAAAAATCAAGGTGGCAGAGTAATAATAGAAACTTGGCCTATTTCCGCAGACGAAGCAACAAACCTTATAACTGCTAAATTCGGTATTACCTCTGAAGACCAAATTTACGGACTAAAACTCGAAATTAATGAAATTCTAAAAGATACCAGCAACGCAGCTCAGAACCTAACAAAGTATGTATCGCAAATATCAACACAATTCCAAAAAGATTTAGGTAAAGCTGAGGTAAATCCTATTGACTTTAATTTCAATACAGAGAAAGTTATGAAAGATAACCTTACGGATATACAAGCAGAACAAACAAAACCGTATGAACCTCCAAAAGAAAACCAACCACAACCACAAGGTTTTTTTAGAAGAGTTTTTAACTATTTTAAAGATACATTAACTAGTTTTAAAGAAGCAATATTCGGCAAAAAATAAGAGCCTAAAACTCAAGATCCAATAGCTCCAACCGCACAAGTGGAATCAAAACCTAAACCGACAATAACGCAAGAACAGCAAGTAGTTGCTGCCCCTACTCAGCAAGCTCCTATTAATGATCAAGAGCCATGGAAAAACTAGGAATTCCACAGCAAATGTATGAGGAATCTATAAAGGCAGAAAAACAATTATCGAAGTCGGCAATAACACAAGCACAATCGGCGGCTGTTATACCTCCTGTAAATCAACCGCAACAACAAACCTCTAAAAACTCTCCGGTTATAGGTTCAAGTCAAAAGCAAGAAGATAAGCCATTTGATATGACAGAACAAGACTATAAAGCGATGAGAGCTGCTAGTGCTTCTATTAATCCAAGTAATGATTTTAATATCAATGATTTTAAATATGACCTTTCACAAGAAGATCTCAATAACATAAAAAACCCTAAATATTGGTATACTGGGAATGACATTGTAAATATCTTGACAGCAGCGTTAGATGACAAAAAAGTTTCAATACAACCGGCTATAACTTTAAAAGATATTGATCTTACAAAAGAAAGGATTGATTTTTCTGTAGAGCAAGATCGGTATGATAAAGTTTTAAAAGAAATTGAACAACAAAAAAATGACACTACAGATTATCCAGAAGGAGAAGTAAAAAATACGATGTTACATGATCTTCAGGAAAGAGAAGAAAAAATTATAAATAATTTCTATGATGAACAAAAGAGGGGAATTGTAAAGGAAATTGAAACAATTAAAAATGAACCAACGAGCGAAGAAAAAAATAAAAAGCTTCAGAAGCTTCAAGAAACCAAAGAAAAGCTAATTGATGTATCAGATGTGCAGCAAAGAAAACAAATTCTAGATGAGCTTATAAATAAGAAAGAAATAGATCTAGATGTTATATATGAATTTAAAAAGCAACAAAAGCTAAAGGCAGTTGAAGCTACCACAGAAACTGTCACAAATATTGTAAATAGAGCCGCTAAAGATATACAGGAAAATGGAAAAGAATGCGCAGTGATACCGGTAGAGATGGGTACCGGACATTGGTGTAATTTATTTATGACTCATAGTAAAGAAGATAATCAAACTGTTATAACTTTTAATGATTCCTTCGGGCATCCTATAAGTAGTATATTAGATGATATACTAAAAAATAAAGCATTTAGAAATAAAACGCCTCCGCTTATTCTTGATGAACAAACCAAACAGCAAGATAATAATTATGATTGTGGTCCTTATTCCGTGGAAACTATGATTAGAAAAGCTAACGGTCAGCCAATTCTTACTGAAAGCGAAGCTTTGAATAAAGGACCGGAGTTAAGAGGGAAGCATGCACAGCTCGTTATAGAGAAACAACAAGCTAGGGAAGTGATGAGTCAAGCAAAGGCAACTCCACCCCAACAACCAAGTAATAAATTTCAGAATATGGTTAGTCAAAGAAAAAATGATCCATCGATAAGACGTTAATATGCTCTTATGAGAAGAAGCGGTATACGAAGATCAACTTCAAAAAGAGCAAGGAGTTCATAAGGCGAGGAACGCGGCGTATACTTAATACGTGAGTACCGCAGACCTTATAGAACAACGTAGCCAATTTTTGAAGTTCATCGAGTATATTAAAAAAACATTAGGCAAAATCTATAATTCCTAATATAATTACTTATAGTTAATTTATATTTTAACAAAGAATGACTACCATGCTTGTGATCGTTATTATAATAATGATCGCCTTATCTGCTTTATTTGCTGCTACCGAAACCGCTATTACAGCTTCTTCACCCGGGAAGATTCATAAGCTTAAAATAGCCGGTAATAAGTGTGCTAAAACAGTTTTAGAGGTTCTTAAGAAAAAAGAAAAAGTCATAGGAACTCTACTAATAGGCAATAGTTTAATCAATACGATTTGCACTACTATTGCTACTACTCTCTTTATTAGCTTTCTCGGAGATAATGGACCCATTGTTGCTTCCGGCGTTATGGCTTTTATAATTATTGTTTTTGCTGAAGTAGTACCGAAAGCAATAGCCGTTGCTAAGCCTGAGCAACTAGCATTAAAAATGGCTTCAACTATCGTAATCTTTTTAAAGCTTTTCAAACCTATTAATATTGCTCTTGATTACATTACAAAAATATTTTGCTTCATATTTCGTATTAATTTAAATCCTCAAATATCAGGAACGGAAGAAGTAAGAGGCGTTATTGAGCATTACCATCAAGAAGGCGGAGTTTATAAATCCGATCGTAATATGCTTGGCGGGATCTTAGATATACGCAATATGACGGTATCGGAAATTATGACTCATAGAAGTAGTATTATAGCTCTTAATATCGACCTACCTCATGAAGTAATAATTAAAACTTTATTATCAGGATCTCATACACGTATACCTTTATGGCAAGATAATAGAGACAATATAATAGGTATTCTTAATTTAAAAGATTTGCTTAAAGCATTATACGAAAACAATAATGATGCAAAAAAAATTGATATTAATAAACTTTTAACTCCGCCTTGGTTTATCCCTGAGAATGCACTCGTAGTAGACCAGTTACATGCCTTTAGAGAGCGTAATAATCATTTTGCTTGTGTTGTAGATGAGTATGGTACTCTGCTAGGTATTATTACTCTTGAAGATGTTATAGAAGAAATCGTAGGACCTATTACCGATGAACATGATAGGCTTAATAATGAAATTATCAAGAAGTCTAATACCGAGTTCATTATAAAAGGAACTACGACTATTAGGGATATTAATCGAGAACTTGATTGGAATTTATCAGATGAGGATGCAAACACTATCGCAGGATTAATAATCCATAAAATTGCTAGAATCCCAAATCAGGGAGAAGTAATAGAAATATTTAACTTAAAGGTAATTATTGTAAAGAAAATTGCCAATAAGATTGATAGTGTAAAAATTACTGTACTAC
>NZ_CBCDJS010000027.1:0-13738 GCF_965035265.1 Rickettsia sp. | reverse complement strand
CTAATACTATCTTGGTCTTTTCTTCGGCACTGAAATTCCGAAACTGTTTCTTAGTCATTCTTACCTCTTAAGTTATTTGGTCTATTCTAACTTATTACCAAGCAAACCTAACTATTTTTTTGTTCAGTTTTTTCAGGCCATTATAATGCGGTACTCACGTATTTAAGTATACGCTACGTTCCTCGCCTTGTGAATTCCTTGCTCTTTTTGAAGTTTATCTTCGTCTACTATTCTTCGTTTCACATCAATATAATCATAATTCCCTAACCGCTTTCAGCACTAGCTTTTTATTCCTAAAGACATTAATTTTAGAAAAGATGCTGCTTTTTGATTTTTTAAAATCACGTTTATAATCTTCACCGGTGACAGCATTATAGCTAGTAATTAAAGAAGGTATAACCTCGTTATAATATATTTTATAAAGGTCATTCATAGTTTCTTTGGTTGTTAAATATCCCCATTTTACCGCTTGTTGCGGTACTCTAGCGAGTGCCTCAATACAGGCTACGGCTTCTTCAATTTCAGGGTTTTTATTTTTATACACGTCAGCTGCCGGCGATAAATTAGCTTGCATATCTTTAAACATAGCATCAATCATTAATGCCATATATTTATCGGTTTTAAATTTTTTCACAAATATTAGATTATGCTTACTGCTATAATTTAAAAGCCGAAATTTATATATAAAAATCATGAATTTTATAGCGTAAACTTTTAAGCCGCTAACTTTATTTGCATTATAAAATTTAAGCTTCGTTTCATAATCTAGCTGCTTTTTCATACCTGCTTTAAGGAGCTTATGTAGCAAATTATGACAATGTATTATATCATTTTTTCTAGCAATTCGTACTTTATCCGTAGCTTTAGTACCGGAAAAATTAGCCGAATGCCTAGTTATTTGCCTGCCCCTATCATCTCTTTTTATGTCGGCAAAATGCCCAAGTTCTTGAGCTGCGATAATCTGAAGTCGTGCCACCGCAGGCCAGCCATTGCCGTAAATCGGATAATCTTTATTGTTTTCAGCAAAAGGATTACCGCCGCATGAAACAAAAATAGCTACGTCCTTGCCGTTAGTGCTTTGCATGCCGCTATTCCCGCCGACTCGTTGCCAGCTAACCATATCCATCATGTCGCCGATATTATGCGAATAGGTGAGAAATACTTCCGTCTTATTAAGAAGAAGCCATCTTATTACGATTGGATGAGCTGACTGTACAAAAAGACGTGCCAACATTTCGGTTACTTCTTTCTTAACCGGCTGCAATTTTTGTATTTGCTTTTTTAAATTGTCGAAAATTGATTTTATTTTCTGATCTGAAGCGGAATTTCTGTATAAATTTTGAAAAAGCTTAGTAGTTTCGGGGATTAAATGCGGGCTTGTTAGTTCTTCTTTACTAACCATCAAGCTGATATTAAGAGCAGGTTCGGTAAACCTTGCAAAATTGCAGCACTCATCGGTATCTATTCGTAATTTACCGGATTTGATTAATTGCATTGCCAAATGCTCATACTCTATTTCCATGTCCTGCTTATAAATAGCAGGAACATGGTCAAGAATGTGGTATATGCTGGTCATTTTTAAAGTTTACTGGTGGTTATTATTATCTTCTACATTACCTGCTACTATTACCTCACCATTTTCATCTATTTCTAAAGGTAGGGCCACTAAGTTGAATGCAAGCTCAGGTTCATTAGATACGTGTTCCGGTTTAGGTTCTTCTTTAAATATAAGATTTACAACAAAATCTACCTTAGGGAATACTGTGTCAAAGCAATCTTTAAAAAATTTATCCGACGATTTTAACTTTATTGCATCTAATGCTTTTTGTCTACCCTCTTCATTTTTAATACATATATTAATTGCCTCTCTCCTAAAAAATAAATGAGGATAATCATTGAAAATTTTTGTAATTAGCTCCGGCTGTTTCTCGCTAAAATATTCGAGGCATACCTTATTACCATATCTAAATATTTTATATGCTAAGAATAAGATAAAACAACCTTGTTCTTCTTCAGTAAATTTATCAGCAAAATATTTTTGATCAAGAAAATCCTCAACTCCTCTTCTGACGCCGGTTGAAGAAATTGCTATTTTTTCCAAAAGTGGTTTTGAGAAATCAACTGAAAAGCGAGATATTTTTACACTTCGCAGCTGTCCGCTTTTTGCTTTCTCAGTTATTATTTCAGATTCAGGTACTTGCTTTTCCATTTGCCATAAATCATACTCTACATTGCCGGGAGTAGTTTTCATTACATTATCCCATGATTTGTATAATCCCTCTTTTGTAGTAGTTAAAATTTGATTTAACAACGATTTAGAACTTTTTAATATATCCTCTGCATTATGATACATATAACTAATCAAAGAAATAGCATCTTGAAGTGCTAGTTTTTCCATAGGATTACTATTCATTTCTTTGGCATTATTGGTATCATAACGAAAAAATTTATTTTGCATCGGCAATTTAGTCGTAAAGAAATTACTGAAATCCGTCTCATTATTTTTTTTGATTTCTACACTCCTTAAATGAGCAAAAAGTAACGCTAATTTCTGTAGATCTTGTGCTACAGGTATGGTCATATCAGATTGCTTATTAATCATTTTGCAAAATTTAGTAAGTACATCTACTAGCTTTTTTCTTCCTTAGAGTTAAACATATTATCACCGGCATCATGAAGGACTGCTATTAGAGCTGTGGCAATAGGATTTAAAAAACCGGACGCTGCTATGTCGCCAAGATAACAAACCCATTTTATAAGAGAAGAGGCGCTCACACGTTCCAAATGCCCAGCATCAGGAACTACTAGACCGCTACTTACAGCGCTAGCAGCAATACATACATTGTGCAAAGCCATATTAAAACATTTATAATATTCTTCTAATTTAGGGTTAATGACTTTCAATTCTTTAATTTGGTCGTTTATATTTGCAGTATACCCAACATTTGCAGATTGTAATATTTTTTGTATGTCTGCAATAGTTAGCTTTATTTCTGTAACATCTTGACGAAGTTCAAGTATCGAGCTTTTTAATTCATTATATTCTTGTCTCGTTACACAGTCGCTATTATTAAGTGCAATTAATTTACTTCCTCTCGATGACATCGGTGAATTATTATTAAGTTGTTTTTCTATTTGATTGCAAATTCCCTTAACCTCTTCTGCCATTTCAGCAGGATAAGGATTATTCATAAATATACTTAATGCTTTACTTAATTTATCTGCTTTATGATTTAATTTACCGGCTTTATAAATAGTGTTTCCTAATAAAAAATAAGTATCCGGAGGCATGTCCTGATATTTTGCTGCTTCAAAAAACGAATCTTCTGCTGCAAGATAAAAATTGTCTTTGCTTTCTAAATCACCCTCATCATCTCCTTTAATGTCATTAATAATTCCTTTGTAATAGTAATAGATATGTGCATAACTTTCATCTAATTGCTTAATCGAGGTAAATATCTTAAGTGCTTCTTCATAATTAGCGTCATTTAAAAGATTTATTCCCTCAGAGTATAATTGGTCTATTTTCTCTTTCATATTCAAATCTATTATAAATTAATGGTTTAAATCATATTATGGCCGCCATTGATGGAAATAGTCTCGCCTGTTATAAAACCGGCATTTTCATCAACTAAAAATGCCACGGCTCTAGCTATTTCTTCAGGCTGTCCTAGTCTTTTTTTGGGGATACTATTAACGATTTTAGCAAGCACATCTTCAGGTACTGCTCCTACCATTTCTGTTGCGATATACCCGGGAGCTATGCAGTTAACGGTGATATTTTTAGAGGCAGTTTCACGAGCGAGGGCCTTAGTAAAACCGATGATTCCGGCTTTAGCAGCAGAGTAATTAGTTTGTCCAACCTGCCCTGCTTGAGCATTAATTGAACTGATATTTACTATACGACCGTAATCTTGGTTTCGCATCTGCTCCATTACGCTACTAGACATATTAAAGCAAGAATTGAGGTTAACGTTAATGACGTCATTCCAATCTTGATGACTCATTTTATGTAGCATTTTATCTTTGGTAATACCGGCATTGTTAACAAGAATACTTACCGGTTTTTTAAACTCCTCTTCAATTTCTTTTACGGCTCTCTTACATTCTTCAAAATCTGCAACATTCCAGCGTTTAGTTTTTATGCCGTATTTTTCTTCCATTTCTTTAGCAGCATCGTAATTACTGAAAAAATTAGCAACTACCGTAAAGCCTTTATCTTTTAATTCTAGAGCAGTAGCTTTGCCTATTCCTCTCGTACCGCCTGTTACAATTGCAAGTTCTGACATTATTTCTCCTTATATACTTATATTTTGATCTTTATTAGAGTTAACCGATGGGGTTATACTGGGTTTAAGGTTTCCTATTGCTAATTTTGTTGATTTAGATTTAGGTTGCCCTTGTTCTTTATTAGCAGCAACTTGTATATTAGATTGAAGCGTTTTATATTCCTCATCTTTATACATATTCGGCAATTCCAAAGCTTTTGTTTGTTCTTCCTTTTCGTTAATAATCGTACCTTTCTTAAGTTTCTTGATTTTATTATTAGCTCCGGTTGCTTCGATCATAGATTTCAGAGCATCTTTTCTACTTTCAGGGAATCCTTGAGCTGTTTGTTGCAATGTGCCGTAACAGCCGATAGTAGCACCGCCTGCATAAACTCCTCCGGCTTGCCCGGCAGTGAGAAGTTGCTTGTCGGTATCTTGTACTTCTATCCCTAATCTAGCTGCTATAGCTGAGCTAGTTTGATCATGCTCAGCAAGACCTGTGCGATCCTTACCGCTTGCACACATGGTAAGCACTTCATGCTTTGGAACTCTTCTTAAAATCGGATCTTTAGAGTTTAAGATTTGATAGCTTAAATTATTGAGTTTTCTAGAAATGCTACTGCTTATATTTTCTTTATCCATCCCTCTAAAAAAACTACATCGGCTTTTTCTACATCTTTCCTTAAATCAGCAGAATCTGTTAATATTTTAATAGTTTCAGGAGGTAAGTTATGTGTACGCACCGCAATATCTAATAATCCTTGAAGATCGCCTTTTGGTTTATTAAGACCAAATAATCTCTCAAATTTGCCACGTGGTTTTAAATGAGTTGCAATATCAGCGAAATTACCTTCTTTTGGTAGATTATTTACAAGATCATTAAGCTGCTCTTTCACACCGTTAAGATTATTACAAGCAGCACTTAGCCTAAATATGTTAAAAGCCGTATTAGTGTTGTAGCCTCCTACATTATCCATAGCTCTTTTTGTATATGTCACAAGTATAGCATCTTGGTGAGGGAGTTTAAAATTTGCGTTACCGCTATTTAAAGTATTCGTATGGAGTACATGATCTTTGCCCATCCATTCACCAGCTTGACGTGAATTTAGATTAGTAATTTCTTGTCTAGAATTATCATCTCTTGAAAGAGAAGCAAGTGTTCCTGCATGTTTTGAGGTATGTATTATCTCAAGAGGCTTATTCTCTTCAGCCATAGCAGTAATTTTTTCAAAGGCATTTTTCATGCCGACTATTTGGCGTAACTGGGTTGAGATAACGTGATCACCGTCTTTTATTACTTCAGCATATTTATTTACCAATTGTCTTTCCCAAACTGGCATTTCAGTGAAACATTTTTTATCCGCTCTATTTTGATATTCTAGCTGTTGTTCATCAGTTATCCCCTTTAGTGCTACCTCTGCTTCAATTACCGTATGATCTTTACCTTGCTTATCTTTAATATTGGATAGAGTAACTATATTGCAATGTTCATCGTTAAAATTTTGGAAATCCTTAGCAACATTAAGTTTTTTATGTACTTCTTCGATGCCGTTTTTTTCTAAAAATACTGCTATATCATTGATGTTGTTTTTTATGTTAATAGCAATATTTTCCTGCGACTCTTTCATATTAAGTGCATTAAAGCTCACTATAAATTTCTTGGCTTCTTTTTTTAGTTGTACTTCAAGCTCCGGTTTATTTTCAATCTTAGCTATATCAATTGCTGCTCGTACAGCATTTAGGTACTGCATTTCATGACCTTCAGTACCAAGCACGCGCGGCTCTTTAGCATTTCTTGCATCACGAACTATTACACCTGTTGCTCCCTCTATTTCTACTAAAGGGCGAATTCTAGTAAGTTTTATGCCGGTTTTTTCTTCACGTAAAATTTCAAGTTTTTGTAATGCATCAGTAAAATTTCCTTCCTCCACTGCTTTGATAACTTCATCTCTATTGGTTTGCAGTGGGGGCGGTAGATGTTTGTTACCCGCTAAAAACTCATTTGTTTGACTTATAAGGAAATCTTTATCTTGGTCAAATCGCTCTTTTAATGATAGGGACATGGTAAAAACTTTGTTGTTAATGTAGACGAAGTTTAATTTTCCAAATTAAACGAATAGATCTTGTTATTTTAATTTAAAATAATTATATGGCAATAATCTATTAAAATTCTTTAATCTTAATAATTAAAATATATTATTTATATGAATATTGATAAATTTACTGCACATGCTCAATCAGTAATAACTAATAGCCAATCTTTAGCTGCCAAAAACGATCATCAGCAAATATTACCTTTGCATTTATTATGTAGTCTTTTAAGTGAAGAAACAGGTATAATTCAAACCCTTATTAATAATGCCGGCGGTAATATAAACCTATTAAAAGATCAAGCACAGGTAGAATTACATAAAGTACCGAAAGTACAAGTGGAAGGTGGAGGGCAGATTTATTTTTCTGCTGAAACTCTTAAATCCTTAGAAAAAGCAAGTAGCCTTGCAAAAGATAGTGGCGATAGTTTCGTAACAATCGAGCGTATTTTAGAAGCTTTAAGCTATGATAATACTATAGCCGGTAAAATTCTAACCGGTAACGGCATTAACGGCAAGAAGCTAGCAGTGGCTGTTTTGCAGCTCCGTAAGGGGAAAAAAGCAAATACTGAATCGGCAGAAAATAGCTATGATGCTCTAAAAAAATATGGCAGAGACGTAACAGAGCTTGCCGAAAGCGGTAAGCTTGATCCAATAATCGGGCGTGATGAAGAAATAAGAAGAACTGTGCAGGTACTATCGCGTCGTATGAAAAATAACCCTGTATTAATAGGTGAGCCTGGAGTTGGTAAGACCGCTATAATTGAAGGTCTAGCTCAAAGAATTTTTAGTAAAGACGTGCCTGAATCGCTTATTAATTGCCGTATTATCGAGCTTGATATGGGAGCATTAATAGCAGGTGCTAAATATCGAGGTGAGTTTGAGGAGCGTCTTAAAGCAGTTCTTAGCGAAATAAAAGAATCAAGTGGTGAAATTATTTTATTTATCGATGAGCTACATTTATTAGTCGGCACGGGAAAAACCGACGGTGCTATGGATGCTTCGAATTTACTAAAGCCGATGCTTGCTCGTGGTGAGCTGCACTGCATCGGTGCTACTACTTTAGACGAATATCGTAAATATATTGAGAAAGATGCAGCACTTGCTCGTCGTTTCCAGCCTGTTTACGTGAGTGAGCCGACAGTAGAAGATACAATTTCAATCCTTAGAGGTATAAAGGAAAAATACGAGCTACATCATGCTGTGCGAATTTCCGATAGTGCAATAGTTGCAGCAGCTACGCTTTCAAATCGTTATATTACCGATCGTTATTTACCTGATAAAGCTATTGATTTAATTGATGAAGCTTGCAGTCGTATGAAAATAGAATTGTCAAGTAAGCCCGAAGAGCTTGACGAATTAGATCGCCGTATTATTCAGATAAAGATTGAGCTTGCAGCACTTAAAAAGGAAAATGACGAGCATTCTAAAAAGAAAATAGAGCATTTAACCACAGAGTTGGAAAAATTAGAGTCTAAATCCTATGATATGGGAGCTAAATGGCAGGCGGAAAAGTCTAAGCTACAGCAAGCACAAAAGCTTAAAGAAGAACTGGACCGTAGCCGAAACGAACTTGAACGTGCTGAGCGTGACGCTAATCTTGCTAAAGCTAGTGAGCTAAAATACGGAATTATACCTGAGATTATGAAAAAAATTCAGGAAACCGAAAGTATGGATAATAAAGGGTTGTTAAAAGAAATTGTATCGGAAAGTGATATAGCAAGTATTATCTCTCGTATTACCGGTATTCCAATTGATACTATGCTGTCAAGTGAACGTGAGCGTCTGCTTGTGATGGAGCAGAAATTACGTGAATCGGTCATAGGACAGGATGAGGCAATTAAAGGCGTTAGCGATGCGGTTAGAAGATCGCGTGCAGGTATTCAGGATATTAACCGTCCTCTTGGTTCGTTCTTATTCTTAGGACCGACCGGTGTCGGTAAAACCGAGCTTACCAAAGCCTTAGCCGGTTTTCTTTTTGATGACCGTAATGCAATACTTCGTATAGATATGTCGGAATATATGGAGAAACACTCAATATCCCGGCTAATCGGAGCTCCTCCTGGCTATATCGGGTATGATCAAGGCGGAGTGTTAACGGAAGCGGTAAGACGTCGTCCATATCAGGTAATATTATTTGATGAAGTGGAAAAAGCACATCCCGACATATTTAATATTATGCTGCAAATACTCGATGAGGGAAGACTAACCGATAGTCAAGGTATAACGGTTGATTTTAAAAATACTATTATCGTGTTAACGTCTAATTTAGGCGCAGAAACTCTTGTTAATCAGAAAGAAGGTGAAGATACATATAAAGTAAAGGATGAAGTTATGGAATATGTAAAAGCAGTCTTCAAACCCGAGTTTCTAAATAGGCTAGACGAGATTATATTATTCCATCGCCTAAACCGTAGTAATATTCATGATATAGTTAAGATACAGCTTGAAGCTTTGCAGAAAATTTTACTAGCACAAAATATTACTCTTGAATTTGATGAATCTGCTTTAAATTATTTAGCTGAAAAAGGCTATGATCCAAGCTTTGGAGCAAGACCCTTAAAACGCCTTATCCAGCGGGAAATACAAAATAATTTAGCCAAGATGATTTTAGCCGGTGAAATAAGTAGCGGTAAAACGGTTAAAATAAGTAGAGAAAAAGAAGAGCTAAGGATAAAGATAATTGATTGATTTAAGTGTACGGCTCATATATCACTCCCGCTTACGCGGGAATGATATAAAATCGAGCCATACAACAACCCCTTTTCAGTCGCTTAGCTCATGACGAAGTTAAGCAAAATTATAGCTTATTAATATGCTTCAATTTCAGCTAAATTTACTACTTCTCCTGAAAGTTTATAATAATCACTACTAGTAGAGTTAGGAATTTGTAAGTCAAATAATAGTGCTTTTTCTCCTTGATACGGATCAACCAAGTAAGAATTTGTAATATCTGTAACTACTGGTGATAAGTAGGTTGTTGTTTCAATAAGCTTATTAATAGCATCTTGTCCGTCTTTTAATATTTTATCGACTAGTTTTTTATCTTTATAAAAAGTATTTACGGCACCTATTATGGTTGTTGATATCTCATATATAATAACACCGTTTTTAATTATATTGGTTATATTAGAGTCTAATTTTGCTGTTTTAGAAAAAATTAAAGAAATAACAGTAGGATATTTATTAAATACATTAGGTAATTCTAAAAAATTATTTACAGCTGAATAGGCAGAATTTGTTGCTTCTGAAAAGCAATTATATGCTTTGTATATGTTTTCATAATTATTATTGCTCATAAACTTACCCTTTTTTTATATACGTAATTGCCACAAAACATGGTAATTACGTACCATACCACTAAATTAAGAAGTGTCAATATTAAAAAATTATATAGTAAATTGACTTGAACTCAGGACGTCGTTAATTTACTATATTTCTTCTAAACTCCACCTAGCTTTTGGACAGAAGTTTAAAGGTGTAAATAATCCTTTGTTATAACGCTCTAGTCCTGCATATGCAATCATTGCAGCATTATCGGTGCATAAGTGGATAGGTGGGTAGATAAGATGATAACCATGCGTCTTAGTACTATTACTTAATACTTCTTGTAAATATTTATTGGCAGCAACGCCGCCAGCAATTACTACAGTGTCATTTAAAAAGCTTGATCCAAGCGAATTTTGCGGGTATAGCCTGTGCTCACGTACTTTTGTACGCCTAGCTAGCCTATTCTTAAATTCATCTTGTCTAAAGCTTTTTAAATTTAGCTGTGTAGTATAATCTATATTCTCGTAATAATCATTTACAACTCGTTCATATGCTCTAATAGCATCCTGTATCTTACTACTTAGAATTTCTCCTATGGTAAATTGAAAACTTGCCGCTATATCATTGACTACAGTATCATTAATTTCCTTTAAATTCATTATTAAAGTACGTACGGCAGTTTTAAGTCCTGAAAAAGACATATTGCAGTTACCGCTGTTAATTATAGGTTTTGGAAATTTATATTTATGAGAATTACCAAGTTTTGCTCTTTTCTCAATTTCAGGTCCTCCGGGAAAAGCTAAATTTAGCATTTTTGCTACCTTGTCAAAAGCTTCACCTACGGCATCATCTATAGTAGAGCCTAGTATTTTATATTTTCCAAGCTCTAGGACTGCTACAAATTGACAATGCCCACCTGAGGCTAGCAAGAGTAAATAAGGATAAGGGATATTATCGGTTAATCTTGCGGTTAAGGCATGACCTTCTAAATGATTAATTGCAATAAAGGGTTTTTTTAAAGCACTGCTTAGCGACCTTGCAAACATTGAGCCAACTATAACACCACCGATTAAACCTGGACCGGAAGTTGCGGCAATTGCACTAATTTCCGTTAATTTGATATCGCTTTCTTTTAAAACATTTTTTAATGCTTTATCTAGATTCGATAAATGAGAACGTGCAGCAATTTCAGGCACTACTCCCTGAAAAGCTGCGTGTTCTGCATTTTGTGAAATGATTATATTAGATAAGATTTCTCGATTTTCGGTGATTATAGAAACAGCTGTATCATCACAGCTTGATTCTATACCTAAAATTTTTGTCATTAAAATTGAAACTAATTAGAGACGTTGTTAAGTAAAAAATGATAGTTTGCGTAATTGCGAGGAAATTGCATAGCAGTTGACGAAGCAGTCCAGTAAAAAATTCTGATTTACAGAATTTTTTTAATTATTTTCTGGATTGCCGCGTCGCCTACGGCTCCTCGCAATGACAATATTTATCTTTATTTAATAATGCCTAATTAGATACCTTTGAGGTATTTAATTGATTATACAGCTTATAAATAGATTGTTCAGCATCAATAATTTTTTTATTAACTATCTTTAGTAATTTTTCCGAAGGTTTTTCTGTTATTTGCGTTGCAGAACTTACTTGCTCCGCTAAATTTTTAAGCGATTCTTGTATTTCTACAAAAGATTTTTTAAATTGTTCTTTAATTGTAATAGATGATTCTTCAAGCTCTTTAATTTTTAAGCATAAATTTTCTAGAAGCTGATCTATTTTAGTTTGCATTAAGCTCAATTTTTGCTTTTGTTTTCCACTAAGATAGCTTAAAGTTTCTTGCATTTTTGCCTGTATACGTACTTTTGTAGTACGTTCGAGTTCTGAAGCTAAACCGATTTTACTCATTAAAAATATTATCCATTTGTGAACGTCAAAATGATACCACTTTGCACCGTTACGATAATCTGAAGGAAAAGCATGATGATAATTGTGCCAGTTTTCACCTAGTAAGAATAATGCCATCCACCAAATATCTCCGGCAGTGCCTTTGTAATATTTTTTACTGCCGGCAAAGTGGCATAAAGAATTAACACAGAATGTTGCTTGCTGTTGCAGGAATCTACCGAGTCCCATAAATAAAAATCCTGCATATGCTGATTGTATAGTGCCACCGACTAAATAACCGATAAATAAAGGTACGGCAATATTCATAAAAGTTGCTATTTGCCAATAATATTTTAGCTGCCATTTTAATAAATTGTTTTTCCCGTGCTTAGCCCAAGTAATGCGATCAATAGATTTATAGCTACCGCTTCCGACTAACATCCATCCTACATGGGACCACATAAAACCTAAAAATTTATTGTCAAATTTTAATGGAGTATGCGGATCTTGATCTTGATCCGTATATCTATGATGTTTATAATGATTCGACGCCCAAGATAAAGCCGGTCCCTGTAATGTTCCTGCAGATAACATAACTAAAACAAACTCGGCACATTTATTTATTTTATAGGCATTATGAGACCATAACCTATGTAAACCAATCCCAACGGTAATATTATTAATATAATAACTAGCAATTATAAAAATAATTTCAGTTAGCCCTATTCCATAATCAAACGAATATTTAACTATAAGAGATATAATAAAAATAGGATAAAATATTAAAGCAAATAAAGCAGGCTTATTTAGTTTACTTAACATAAAATTTACAGTTTTTAGTTATAAAATATATAAATCGGCAACGAATAAAATCTAATTATATTTATAGTATAGATAAATATAATTAATGGATATTAACATACTTAACGCATAAATACAAAGAAAATTTTGACAACAAAATTCTAGGTTTTGTGAAGGAGAATTAAAATTATTTATATTGTTAGATATTTTTTAGCGAAAATTAATAAAATTTTTGCGGTAATAGTCGTTCCTATTTCAAAAAAATTTTATGATTTACAGCAAAAAATAGCAAAAATAGATTAATTTAATTCTCTTTCACAGAGCCTAATCATTATCCTTATTTAAACAATAACCGATAAAACGAACGGTTTTAATAATTAAATTGTCTTTTCCTAAGGCCTCTCTAATCCTATTTATATGAACATCTATAAGACGCTCATTAAAGGTCTCTTCACTTTCCCATAAATATTTTATTATTTCTTGACGCGAAAATACTTCATTTGGAAACTGAAAAAAAAGTCGTAAAATTTTAAACTCAGTAGGACCTAGACGAATATTCAGTCCGTCTTTGTATACTTTTTCAGTATTTAAATCAATATTTATATTCTTAAATTTAATAATATTATCTTGTAAAACTGATTTAGAACGCCTCAATAAAGTCTTTAAAGTATCTACTATTTGTTCCGATAAGAAAGGCTTATAAAAAAATAGCACGTTATCGTCTATTTCTGTTAAATTTAATTGCTTGTTTGATAATAAAAAAATTATGGGCGTTTTAGAAAATTTATTAATTTTTCTAACGTTATTTATTGTTATTAAAGGATTTTCTTGTAATTCTGCACTAATAATCATGATAGCAAGCGGTTGACTAAAAAAATAAGTTAATGCTTTTTCTAGAGTTGAAGCCCTAATTATATTAAAGCCTGTTCTCTCTATATCATTACTTAAAGAAATATTAACACTTTTTTTTATTTTTTTCTTCTATAATTAAAACTTCAGGTAATAGCTTATCAAACACTGAATTAATCTCCATTAATATTTAGTAAATAATTAAAAACTTTTGTAATAATTTTCTAATTTATTAGGGGTTATAGCAAACTTTTTATAAAAAGAAACAAAGAAATAATAATTTTTTAAAGATAATACTTGAATTTAATAGTTTTAGTTGCTATAAATAGCTTTATTTTAAAGTTTGTTTGTTGGAGAACCTATATATTATGAGCTTTTATGAATCAGTTTTTATTATACGCCAAGACGTATCATTAAACGATATAGATAAAATCGTTGATGATTTTGCTAAAATTATTAAAGATAATAACGGCACTATCATAAAAAAAGAATATTGGGGGTTAAGAACTTTAGCTTACAAAATCGGTAATAACAAAAAAGGACATTATTATTTTCTAGGTCTGGACATTG
>NZ_CBCDJS010000026.1:0-14268 GCF_965035265.1 Rickettsia sp. | reverse complement strand
TGTTTAAATTGCTCACAAAATTCTTCAAAGCTACCGAAATCTTTATTAATTTGTTCTAATATTTTACCGCTTGGCTTACCTCCACCCCGCGGCTTTATTGAATGCCAAAAAAAGGTATGATTCCATATTTGGGCTGCATTATTAAAAATAGCGGCATTTGAGTTTTGTGATGACCATTCGATTATTTCCTCTAAATCTTTCTTTTGTAGTTCTTCTTTATCTGAAAGTAGTTTATTTAGATTTTGTACATAAGCATTATGATGTTTACCATGATGATAATCGAAAGTCTCGTGAGTAAAATGCGGTTTAAAACTCTCTTTATCATAAGGTAAGTCAGGTAAGACAAACGGATAAGAAGTTTGATTAGATTTGTTGCAATAGGTCATAATTATTTTCTCCTAGGTTTGTTTTTATACTGTGTCATACCGCGGCTTGACCGCGGTACCCAGTTAAGAATACTAACTTATTAGTATTCCTAGTTGTTTTTATGGTTCCCGTGGTCAAGCCACGGGATGACAATTGGATAGCAATTTATAAAAATCGGAAGCTAAATAAAGCGATCCGGTTATTATAATATTTGCTTTATTATTGCCGTTTATCTTCTTTATATCACTAATCGCTTCTTCGAGTGAGTCGCTTTCGCTAAAATCAATACCGCTCTTTCTGCTTTCCAAATTTATTGTTTCTGCACTATAGCTTAATGGTTCGGATAAAACTTTAACACCGTAACCTTTAATTGTCAAACCCTTAAAGTAAGAGCAAAATTTCTCGACATTCCTATTTTTAGTCATACCGAGTATTAAATATATCGGTGATTTTAAATTATCACGAACCCAATTTGCCAAAACTTGAGCTCCGCTATTATTGTGAGCTGCGTCTACCCAAATTTGAACATTATCACCTATTAATTTGGAGTATTTTTGTGGATCGATTTTTTCAATTCTTGCAGGCCAAATAGTATTTTGTAGTCCCTTAGAGATAACTTCATTACTTATATTAAATTGTTTATTTATCAAACTTATTAAAGCAATAACGCTTGCAGCATTGATTAATTGATGATCGCCGGCTAAAGAGGGAGCCAGAAATTCATAGGTAAAATTTCGTGATGAGTAGATAAATCCGTTGTCCGTCTTTTTAATACCGAAATCATATTCATAACAGAAACTAGGTACTTCTAGCTCTTCAGCCTTTGCAAATAATGTTGCATAAACTTCCAAGGTCTGCATACTTATAACGCAAGGAACACAAGACTTCATAATACCGGCTTTCTCAACTGCTATTAGAGGTAATGTATCACCCAGCATATTCATATGATCATATGAAATAGGTGTAATTAAAGTAATTAACGGCTGCTTCACTATATTTGTTGCGTCTAACCGACCGCCAAGGCCCGTCTCTAAAATTAGTATATCGGCTTTAGTATTTGCAAATGCTAGAAACGCTGCTGCCGTAGTACCTTCAAAGAAGCTAGGTTCGATATTAAATTTTTCGCTTACTACCCTTACCTGCTCGCAAACCTGCCATAATTCATTATCTGAGATTTTCTCGCCTGCTATTACGATTCGTTCATTAAATTCTAATAAATGAGGGGAAGTATAACAATGTACTTTATAACCGGCAAGCGTAAATATGCTTTTGAGCATAGCGACACTTGAACCTTTACCGTTTGTACCTGCTATATGTATGACGGGAGGAAGTCTTAAATGAGGATCACCTAAAGCATTCAAAAGTCCTTTAACATTCTCTAAATCATATTTGATTTGATTTTTCCAATTCCGAGTCGGCGCCGGAAAATGCGGCATTAGCATTTGTTACTGTTTTTTTATGAATGAAAGTTGGTGTTTTTGCATGGCTTGAAAAATCTACTCGATGTCATTCCCGCGGAAGCGGGAATCCATGATAAAGCGAGATAAATCGAGCTTTTAAAAAGCTTAAAAGTACTGGATTCCCGCTTCTGCGGGAATAACATCGAAACTTTAGATCAACTGTTTTTAGGCAATACTGAAGTTCATTGAGTCTTTGGTTTTACTATATTGACAAGCCCAACTAGTAATATTGACTTTATTATACCGGGTACAATGAAAAATAGTACACCACTATAAAACGCTTCTTTTAATCCTAAGAATTTAGACAACCACAGCCAACCGAGTCCGCTAACTATAGCATTACCGATTAAACATAAAATAAACTGATTTAAGAATTTATTAGCGATAAAAGCTTTACTTTTTAAGCTTGCCATGACATATACAGCAATTGGAAAACCAGCCAAATATCCAGCAGTAGGTCCTGTTAATTTAGCGAGTCCACCTGAATAATTCATCATAACAGGCACGCCCATAACGCCTATAGTAATGTAACATAACATTGTCAATGGAGCAGTAATTTTATCGTAAGTAAGCCCGATAAATAGTACTGCAATGGTTTGTAACGTTACGGGAATAGGTTTAAAAGGTATTGTTATTTGTGAACAAATTGCAAGTAAAGCCACACCTAAAAATACTTCAAGAGTTCTTTGTTTGAGTAAAGGAAAAGAAATTGAATTAAGTTGCATAAGCTACCTCATAATTTATTTTTAAAGTAAATAACTAAATAGAATGATATAAGATTGCTGTCAATAATTAAAATTCAAAAATCTAAATCTATATAATAGCTCGGAGGGGTAAAACCTGGGATTCGATCTTGTAATAATAACCTAAAAGCCGGTCTTGATTTAATTAGTGAATACCAATGTTTGATAAGTGTCCATTTATCCCAATAAATTTCACCGAAATAGTCTAGTACCGATAAGTGACAGCTTGCGGCAATATCGGCAATAGTCAGTGAATCCGATGCGATATAGCTCCTTCTTTCTAGTAAGGAAGTTATATATTCTAAATGATAATTTAAATTATTTTTTGCGGCACGTAAAAACTCGGTTCTTGGGCTGCTCATTTTAGCAATTGATCTTATAACTTTTTCATCGATGATAATTTTGGTAACTTCACGATAAAACTTATCGTTAAACCAAAAAAATAATCGTCTAATTTCGGTACAAATATCAATATCTTCATCTAAAAAATTAAAATTCGGATATTTGCTATTAAGATATTCGACAAAGGGATAAATTCCTATTACGAATAAGCCGTATGATTCTTCTAAAACAGGTAAAGTTCCTGACGGGCTTATCTTTAAGAATTCTTTATTAAATTGCCAATAATCTTCTTTAATCGTAGTAAATTCTATATCTAATTCTTTTAAAAAGACACGAGCTTGTCTTGAAAGAGGACAAATAGGATAATGATATAACTTTTTCATTAAATTGTTCTATGTCATTCCCGCGTAGGCGGGAATCTAATAATAAACAGGTTTAATATGTTGTAAAAATAAAAATTTTATTTTCTACTGGATTCCCGCCTACGCGGGAATGACACAAAGCTAGTTTCTGTATGATTTATGATTAAGTTTTACATAAGGATTTATATAAAACTTAAAAAGGTCTATAAGCCGGATTCTGTATGAATTAAATTCATTGCAGTTATTTATCTAGGATAAACGTTACCGTTTACCTCAAGCGATCTACCCGCATTACAAGCCGGTTAGAGATAACCCGGGAACTTACAATATTGAGTTCTGTAACGCCTATTTGATCTTGCTCTTGGTGGGGTTTACCATGCGTAATTTGTTACCAACTTACCGGTACGCTCTTACCGTACCTTTTCACCCTTACCAAAAATACTCGATCAACTTCAAAAATTGGCTACGTCATCCTACAAGAGCTACGGTTCTCACGTATTAAGTATACGCTGCGACCCTCGCCTTGTGGATTCCTTGCTCTTTTTGAAGTTGATCTTCGTATTCATACTTGGCGGTATATTTTCTGTGGTACTTTCCCTAAAGTAAATTAATACTCCGCCGGAGATTAGCCGGCACCATACCTCTATAGAGTCCGGACTTTCCTCGTGGCCTATAGTTTTGCTATATCACCACGCAACTGCACGACCGTTTAGAATTATGGTCAATTTTCTTAAATTAGTCAATAACATTTAGAAGAAATTCAATTAACTTAATAAGTATAATAACAAATTTATTAATAAATTTAAAATTTCAACTATTTTATTAAAGATATTCTTAATTTAACGTTGCTACTATGTTTTTCATACTGTATAAATATGGTTTAATGCTCCTAAACACATAATATTGTTAGCAAATTTTGATATATGATATGAAAAAATTAATTTATTATTTTGGCAGTAATGGTAGTGATGGAAACGCTGGTATGAAAAATATACTAGGTAATAAAGGTGCCGGTCTTGCCGAAATGTCTAACCTAAAACTACCTATTCCGGATGGTTTTACAATAACTACGGAGCTATGTAATTACTTTTATACCCACAATAATAACTTTCCTAAAAATTTTCAAAATGACTTAAAAAATGCTATTACAAATCTTGAAGCAACTACCGGTAAAATTTTCGGCAGTACAAGCAATCCTTTGTTATTATCGGTGCGATCGGGTTCCACGGTTTCAATGCCTGGAATGATGGATACTATCCTTAATCTTGGAATGAATAACGAAGTGTGTAATGCTCTTGCTGATTCGTGCGGTGATAAACGATTTGCTCTTGATAGTTACAAAAGATTTTTAGAAATGTACGGCTCAACGGTATTATCTATACCTAGTGATTTATTTGAACAAATTTACGAAAAACACAAGATTCAAGCTGATATTTATAAAGATAGCGACATTACTGTAGAACTATTAGAAAAAATTATTGATGATTTCAAACGGTTGTATATTAAGTATACTAAGCAACTAATTAATAATCCTTATGAACAATTAGAATCGGCAATTAAAGCGGTGCTACATTCATGGATGAGTAATAGAGCGGTTATATACAGAAAAATTAATAATATTTCGGAGGACTTCGGTACGGCTATCAATATCCAAGCTATGGTTTTCGGTAATTTAGGTAAAACTTCAGCTACGGGAGTTGCTTTTACTAGGTCACCCTCTACAGGAGAAAAAAAGCTCTTTGGGGAGTTTTTGATAAATGCTCAAGGTGAAGACATAGTTTCGGGAACTAGAACACCTATGCCTATTATCGCAAATGATTCAAACTCTATGCAAGCAATGATGCCAAAAGTGTTTAATGAGTTATCACAAATTGCAAAAAAGCTTGAAGAACATTACTTAGATATGCAGGATATAGAATTCACTATAGAAAATAATAAATTATATATCTTGCAAACACGTACTGCAAAAAGAACAGCCATTGCGGCTATTAACGTTGCCGTACAAATGGTGGAAGAAAAGCTTATTTCTAAAGAACAAGCCTTAATGCGAATTGATCCGGAATCATTAAATCAATTATTACATACAAGAATTGATTACAGTAAGGGGCTTATTTCTATTGCCGAGGGCCTTCCTGCTTCTCCAGGTGCTGCAACCGGTATTGCAGTATTTTCGCCTTATGATGCCGAAAAACTATCTCATCACCATAAAGTAATTTTAGTACGACATGATACCAGCCCTGAAGATATTAACGGGATGCATGTTTCTGCTGGTATCTTAACTATTAGAGGGGGAATGACTTCTCATGCCGCAGTTGTGGCAAGAGGTATGGGGAAACCTTGTGTTTGCGGCACAAGTAATTTATTAGTAGATGAGAAGAAACAAACATTAAGTGTGGGCGACCTAATTATTAAACAAGGTGACGTTATAACGATTGATGGAGGTAGCGGTAAAGTCTTTTTAGGGGAAATGCCGTTAATTCAACCTACTTTCAGTGAGGAATCAAAGTTAATTTTAGATTGGGCAGACGAAATTAGCAGCTTAAAAGTTCGTGCAAATGCCGAAACGGTTAATGATGCTTTAGTATCCGTAAAGTTTGGAGCTCAAGGTATCGGTTTGTGCCGTAGCGAACATATGTTTTTTGATAAAAATAAAATTCCTTTAGTAAGGGAAATGATTATTGCTCCTGATATAGAGCGAAGAAAGCTTGCCGTGCAGAAATTATTACCTCTGCAAACTGAAGATTTTAAAGCTTTATTCAGAGTAATGAAAGGCAAACCAGTAAATATTAGATTACTTGATCCGCCGTTGCATGAATTTTTACCTACCACCGACGAAGACAAAAAAAATCTAGCAAATAGCTTAAATCTACCTTTATCTATGATTAATCAGCGTCTTCATGCTATGCATGAAGTAAATCCTATGCTTGGTCATCGCGGGTGCCGCCTTGGTATATGTTCACCGGAAATTTACCAAATGCAAGTTGAAGCAATCTTTACAGCCATTTTTGAGTTACATAAAAAAGAAAATATAGAGTGTAATTTAGAGCTAATGATTCCTCTGATTAGTAATGTAGGAGAGATAAAAAAGCTTAAAATTGATATTTATGAGATAATCCACGAATTAGAAAAAAATTATAAACATAAATTCTCTTTTAGCCTCGGCACTATGATTGAGCTACCGAGAGCAGCACTTAGTAGTAAAAAAATAGCCAAAGAAGTTGACTATTTCAGCTTTGGTACTAATGATTTAACCCAAACTACTTATGGAATCTCTAGAGATGACATAGCCTCTTTCTTACCTTATTATTTAGAAGAAAAGATTTTTGAATCCGATCCGTTTACTACTCTAGATGAAGAAGGAGTAGGAGAATTAATTGAAATAGCTATAAAACGAGGAAAAAGCAGTAATGCTAATTTAAAACTCGGTGCTTGCGGGGAGCATGCAGGAAACCCTGCTTCCATAGAATTTTTCCATAGAATGAATTTAAACTATGTATCATGCTCTCCATACCGTATCCCTATAGCAAGGATTGCCGCAGCACAAGCTAAAATTAAACATGGGTGATAAAGGCGTTGTTGCGTAGTACTGGACAGTTTATAAAAAAACCGTCATTGCGAGCAGCCGTAGGCTGCGTGGCAATCTCATGAAATAATAACAAACGCCTGAGATTGCTTCGTCAAAATTTTCAATTTTTCCTCGCAATGACGAAAAAACTGAATCCCATAAGAACAACCTCTCCCAATTCCTAAACCGGCATTTCAAATGTCGATAACTCACCTATAAGATTACTAGAATCACCTACCGGTATTATTGTATATTCATCGGCATCTTTAACAGCATTATGATTACCCTCTTTATCAAATATGATTAGATATTTATCGCCGTTTCGATATACTATACTAGGATATAACCTGCTATCTTGATCAATTTTTAATTCTATTTTATCACCAAAGAATTTTACTCCGTTTTCCCCTTCGCTTCTATGAACAACACCCTTTTTTAGAGCATTAGTAAATATATCAAATGTTACCTTTTCAAGTTTTAGGTTAGAATCAATTACTGCATACCAATCCTTCTTAACCTTGATAACTTCTTCTGACTTTGTCGTAAAATCTACTCCATCATCAATATGCCATGAAATTGTCTTTTTACTCCCAAGTAATTTTTGTACTTGTTGTTTGTGTAGTTTTTCTTTTTTATATTTAAAATATTTTTGAACTAATTTTTGATCAAACTGAATAAGAGCAGCATGATCTTCTGCGTTTATTATTGTTTCTATTTTTTTAAAGCTATCTTTATCCTTCGGTGCTTCAGATACTGATCTTACAAACGGCTCATATATCATTTTATCGGAAGAAAGCGTAGAGGTTTCAATTATTTCTTTTTCTTTTGGTGTAGATTCTATAGGAACTTCGTTAAGTAAATGATCTTCATTACTACTTAATATAGCTTGTATAAATGTTCCTTCTTTTATCAAATATAGAAGTCGCTCTTTAGTTTCAGCCGGTATTTCAGAATTATTTAAAGAATCACCATATAATTTTTCTATATTCTGTATATAAATTTTTACTTGTTGATTAGAATTTGCCTGATAAAATTTGCTGCTATAAGCTGCAACAATAAACTCTACCCATTTTTTATCTATAAGCACTTCCGGGTTAATATCTGCTAAAATTTTGTCGCATTTGTTTAAATATTGATCATTCGAATTATAAAAAATAAGTTCTAGGTGTTTTAATGCTAAAATATTATGATTAGCTAAAATGGCAGGATATTTTTGATATATTTTATTTAAAAATTTACATCCATTAGTAAAATCTTTTTGTTTTAAAAATGATACCAAACAATTATGCGTTGTATCATAAAATAACTGGTTATTATTTGTCGTTACTGCTTGCTTTAATATTTTGTCACAGGCACTATAAGCTAATTCAAACTGTCCGTTATATGTATATTGCTTGGCTTGTATATTATAATATAATTGGCTTTTTGAAGGATCATTTTTAAATTTATTAAGGGATAATTTATCAAAATTATACTTCGCCAATATAGTGTTAAATGCTTCTAGGTTTTGTGAGTTAGGTAATGTTAAATAAGTTGTTATTAGCAATAAAGATTTAAGATCGTTATCTGTTATTTTTTCTGCTTCTGCAATAGCTGCATTTGGATTATGTAACGTATTAAGATAAATATTATGTTTGTTTACTATTATGCTCTGGCTCTGGCTAGGAGCTAATCGCTCTGCTTTAGATAAATAATCCAGTGCTTTCAAAGAATCAAAGTTAGAATAAACAATTCCTAAATTATTAAAAACCTTAACTTGATCCTCTTTTGACAAAGCTTTTGCTGTAGATAAATTTTCTTCAATTATTTTAGCATATTTTATACTCCTTAAATTGTCACCTTGGTCATAAACTTCTTGCATCAAACGTGAACAGAACAATAATAATACATCTGAAAAAATTTTTGAAAGATTTTTATTTTTTTCTAAAACTTCTATAATATAATTTTCTAATTCTGGTCTTTCATTAAATTTAAAAATTTTATGAACATTAATGGCTGATACAATTGTATCAGATATATTACGCAAAATATCCTTTCTACTCTCATCTTGATATTCGGATATAGAACTAATTTTACTGTTAATAAATTGTTGCTGAATTTCTATTACTTTAGGAAGTAGGTGATATTCTTTACCTAATATAAGTTTATAATAATTAGATCTCAGCTGTACATTTTCTTCTATAGATTTTAAATTTTCTGAAAACTCGGTATAATGTGTTTTTGTCTTATCAGATAAACTAGTGTTGTTTTTTACACTGGGATGATTTCTTGCTTTTTCATATAGTATGTAACTATTTAACTTTATCAAATTATTATGTATAGCATCTAATAGTTTAGTAGCCTCATCATGCCTAGCCTTATATGCGATTGCTAAATTACTAATTACATGCTAATCTATTTTAGTGCCTTTTTGTATAAGTAGCTTTACGATGTCTGTATGGTTAGATAATATTGCGTATTCCACCGGTAAATAATTACCACCGTCCGGTTGATTTATATCAAAATTTTTACTAAGAAGATATTCGGTACAGTTTTTAGCTCCATACATTGCAGAAAAATGAAGCATAGATATTGGATTTAAACCATCTACAGGTTTTTTAAAGTCTAATTTTAGTGTTTCTATAAAATATTTTAGTAGATCTACTCTGTCGCTTGCTGCAATAAATTCAAAATGTTTTGATATTTCCGGTGCAGTTAATTTACCGTCGTTTTTAGAAAATAATTCAAGAATGCGTAAATCTTTACTATTTATAGCTACCGTAATTAATTTATCTCTACTTATAGGATCATTTATCAAAAATTGTATTTCTTCTTTCAAAAGTTTTTCATTTGCTTTAACTGAAAAATTACTAACACTAGTATTACTAGCACTTGCTACCTTTTTAACTTGTTTCTTCCCCATATATCTACTCAAATTAAGTTAATTAGTTATTAAGAAATTAAGTACTATAAACTTTTTTTAAGAGATTGCAAGGTTTACATTTTTATACTTGTTGGGCAGAATGTCTATAGTGAATTATTTTTAAAAATATATGATCATAATACCGATATTAAGCCTTTTTGGGTTCTCGTCTTTTTTTGCCAAATATTTCAAAACAAAATTGACCTTTGCTATTCCCGTAACAATCAGCATATTAGTATCAATTTTATATTGTTTTGCTATGTTAAAGCTGTTACCGGCTGCAACATATGTAAGTTATTTCATCGGTATATTTTTAGCTTTCATGTCATTCCCGTCCTTTATGTCATCCTCACCCTTTATGTCATCCTCGCCCTTCATGTCATTCCCGCGAAAGCGGGAATCCAGAAAAAATATAATTGAAATTATTATATTCGTTTTACTAATTTTCATATTTTTTCTTTATACAAGAGACGCCTCACTGCATGCTTATGATGATTTTTCGCACTGGGGCGTATTTACTAAGGAATTGCTATATTCCAGTGTTTTTGAGAATCAGGCTTCGTTAACTTCTATCATTACTACTCACGCTCATTATCCAAGAGGTGCTGCTGTTTATCATTATTTTATGCTTTCACTTTCAGGCTATTCGGATGGTAATGTATTATTTGTTCATTTCTTATTACATTTAGCATTTTTAGCACCTCTGGCTGCAAATAAGAAACTTTGGCAAACTGGTATGTTGTTTTCTATGATACTTTGCGGCGTAGTATTATATACGACGGGAATTCGCTCAATATATAACGACAGTACTATTGGCTTAATGTTTGGAGCTATTTTTGCAATTTATATCCTTGAGGAAGACAAGAAAAAGGCATTATTGCTTATTTTACCTATAACGATATTGCTTGCACTCTTTCGAGAAATTGGAACATGGTTTGCAAGTTTTGCTTCGATAATTCTTATAGCTCATTATACAATTTTTTATAAAAAGCCTAAAAAATCAAGCGATTATATTGTATATCTGATACTACTTACCCTACCGATTCTATGTAGTTTTATTTGGATGAGCTATTTTAAAAATACTCATGATTTTTTTGATAGAGGCGAACATAGTTTTAGCAAGTTAGTATATATTGCTGAAAATTTTAATGAACAGCATAGATCATTATTGCTAAATTACGGTAAGTTTCTTCTGTTATTCCTAGTAAAGGAAGGAAGTTTAGTGGTATATACTATTTGTATAGCGGCATGGTATGGAATTCGTAAATATAAACCGGATTTGCTGAAAGAGTATAAATTTTTTCTGATAAGTACATTTGCTTGCTTTATAATCTTTGCTTTGTGGCGGTTATATTTATATTTCTTTAACTTTAGTTATGAGGAGGCAGTTAGAGGAGCATCGTTACTTAGATATCTAGGATGTTATGTTATAGCTATCGGAATGATTGCAGCTGCATATGTTAAAGATAGTGTTTTCTTAAATAAGCAAAGTAATAAAGAGTTGTTTATATTCGTTCTGCTCCTTACTATTTCTACATTTTCCGTAGTAAAAAATATACTAAGAATCAAACACTTAAACTTAGAACAAAAGAATTTTATCCAGCAAACAACAGAAGTTAAAAAGCTATTAGAGCAAGGCAATAAAATTGAATTTAACTTTAGCGGTAAGAAAGATAATTTACAATGTTATATATTAAATTATAATCTAGCACCGTATTTAGGTAAAAAATCTTTACAAGAATGTATAAAAGCTCTTAAAGGAGCAATTATAGAAGCAGAAGCAGCAGCAGTATACGCTCCTTTTAAATATTAATGTCATTCCCGCGAGGCATTGTTGCGTGGACCAGTTTTTCCAGTGTCATCCCGCGACTTGATCGCGGGATCCAGTTAAAAATACTAATATTATTAGTATTTTTTATTATTTTTGGACCCCGTGGTCAAGCCACGGGGTGACACAGTGGATTTTACCGGTCCATGCAACAACGCCCTTTCGCAGGAATGACATTAATGAGGCCAACACCCCAATGAAATGAGATAAAACTACTAAAATGGATATAAAATATAATTTAGCTGCCGCTTACCGAATAATGGCGTATTTATCACTGGATGACCATACTTATACGCATCTATCCGCAAGACCTAAAGAAGCTGATTTTTACTATATTTATCCTTTTGGACTAAGGTTTGAAGAAGTAACTACAGAGAATCTTTTAAAAGTTAGTTTAGACGGAAAAATTTTAGAAGGGGAAGAATATCAATATAATAAAACCAGCTATTTTATTCATGGCAGTATTTACAAAGCACGGCCTGATATTTCTGCTATTTTTCATTATCATACTCCCGCAAGCATAGCGGTTTCTGTTTTAAAATGCGGGCTTTTACCGTTCAGCCAGTGGGCATTACATTTTTATGATAGAATTTCTTACCATAATTATAATTCTTTAATACTTGATGCTAATACACAAAGTAATAGATTAATAGATGACCTTAAGCAAAATTACGCGATGTTACTTCGTAATCACGGTGCTATTACTTGCGGCAAAACTATTCATGAAGCTATGTTTTATACTTACCATTTAGAACAAGCTTGTAAAACGCAGGTGCTACTAAATTCTAAAGAACAACAAGAGCTTATAGTACCTTCCGTAGAAATATGTAAGCAGACGGTAAAAGATTTATTATCGTTTGAAGAAGATTTAGGCAAACGTGACTGGGAAGCTTGGCTACGACTTGTGAAGATGTGATTATAAATGATTCTTGCAGCTTTAAATTTAATATCTTGTATTACCTTTACTATAAATCATCAATAGCAAATGACAAAAGTAATTTGCTATTTGCATTATAAAGCTCTTATTTCCCCGTGATAACAATTAAGCTCAAAAGAATTAGGATGAAATCGAGAGCAAGTATCTAAGGCTATAATATTAATAATATTAGTATCATTATCTACTTCTTTTAACCAACTAATTAATGATTCTAAATATTTATGAGATTCTTGAGATTCATCACCTCCAATAATTCTTACTTGAATTAAATTATTTTTTATAATACTGTCAGGGTTTAATTCTTTTATTAATTCTCTTAATTGTTGTTTATTAATAGCACGAGCTAGTACAACTTTTCCTAACTGTACTGAAAAGAAACTGCAGGAAATTTCATTATTTAGTTCATTAGAAAAAAGTACACTATTATCTTGCATACTACAAATTTTATATTCCCTAGATTTAACTTCTATTTTCATCTTGTCCATCCTGTGTTCTTATTATTTGTATCTTTATTATTAGAGTTTAAAGGTTTTTGTGATGTAGATGTTGACCTCAGACTTTCACTTAAATCAATATTCTTAACTAAAGATTTGATTTTGTTTAATTTTACAAATTCTGCAGGGTTTGATTTTAATTCATTAAACTCTAATAAAAGTTTTGAAGGAGTAACCTTTGAATCCCTAAGAACGTCATTAATATTATCTAATATTTGTTGTTTATCCGATGAAGATATAGAAGATTGATCATCTACATAGTTTTTTACTTGTTCTTTAAAAACCTTCTTTACAAAATCTGGATTTTCATTCCAAAAATGTTCGACAGTTTCTTGCTCAGTTTTATAAGCAGTATAACTCATTTTTGTAAAACTTAGTTCTCCTAAAATATTTTTTATCTTTGCCCACTCAGGTAATAACATAGAAGAAAAATAGTAGTTTGTTAGTTTCTCTTGCTCTTCAGTAGACAAGTTTATAGGTGTTATTTCTTTGCTAATTGTAAAATCAAATGCCTCATGTAAACCTTGTGGATCTTTCTCAAGATATAACCTTTGAAGTCTTAATGATTGATCTTTAGTTCTTTTTCCCGGTGTTGCATATTCTATTTGAGCTGTTTGAGGATCAAAGACAATGGCAGGAGATTTATGTTTATCCAATATATCGGCAGATTTTATATCTATATTTGGAAATTCTTTTAATTCATTAATTACTTTCTTAAGGTTATCATTAGAAGTATGTTTTGAAGAGTCTGAATCTTCTCCCCCCATTAGGTAAATATTTAGTTTTTTATCTTTTGGAAATTTAGGTAATAAATCTTGGGTAATTGCTGTATTTACATTAGTGTTCAAATCAATATGACCTAATACCGATTTTTTAGTTTCCGGGTCTTGAACAATCACCACTATACATGCCGTTACAAGATGAGTACCTATTTTTTCTTTATCAGAGATCCCAGACTCTCTTTGTTCTATTAATTGAGCATCATAATCTACTTTATTATGAAATAAAATATAAGATTTATTATAATGTTCAACAACTTTAAAATGATCTCCTTGTGATTTATAAATAGAGCCAAGAGCTAAATTTGATTTTAGTTCTAGAATTTTATCATTACTTTCTATACTTTGTTTTAGGTTTTTCTCGTTGTCTATTTTATTTTTTTCTAAATTACCTTGTTTTGAATATATTTTAGTTATTAAATCTTGTGGTATTTCCGCATGATAGACTGATCTAGAATTTAATGCAATATTCAGAGCTTCAGTACAGTTT
>NZ_CBCDJS010000025.1:0-14272 GCF_965035265.1 Rickettsia sp. | reverse complement strand
TGTTGGCTGCAAAGTAATTTTTCTACCGCCATATTCACCGGATTTAAATCCGATAGAAAAATTCTGGGCTAATATGAAACGATGGATTAAGAATAAAATTACTGAATTCGCAAACTTGTACGAAACTTTAAAAAAGTTTTTTACTGCACCTAATACTATATGATTTACTATACATCACCAATAATATCAAACGGCCCTTTTTCATGTTCCTTATTTATCTGCATTAATTGATGTTCAACTTCTTTATTTTCTTATATTTTAATATATTTTTAAGCAAAAATTAATAAGATTTTAGAAATTTATTTTTTAATAACTTTCTTGTCCTAGATAGAACCGCTGCCTAACACATGAAAAAAATACGTATTGAGCCAAAACTCAATGCTATATCTGTCTCGATCATTAAATGGAGCTTTATATTAATTTATTTATAAGCTATCGATTCAATCAAAAAATTTACTCATGTTCTATTAGCGGCATAATAAAATATGTGATAAATAAATTTCACTTTCAGATTGATAAATAAAAAATATTATAATACTGTAACTTGCATTAATTTAATAATAATCCCAATATGCTTTTTCAATCACTAAATTTATATTCCATCTTAGTTGCAGGTCTTACAGCTACGGTTATAGTTTTTATGCGTCAATTATCTTATTATACACAACAAATTATTAATAAGGATTTAAAGATAATACCGGCATATTTAGATAAAACGTTATTATACCAAATTCTTAATAAGAATTGTGATAGATATTCTGCACTTGAAATGATTAAATCATATTTTAAACTGAAAAACGCAAGATCATTATCATATGAAGAGTTTGAGAATGATGAGCAATTAAGTGAATTATTTATAGATTCTTTAAACTATTTTATTGATAATTTTATATCAAAACCCGATAAATCAGTTGCATTAAATAAAATATTTAGTATTGAAGATGAACATAATACTATCCATAAATTATATGTATTTTTAGAGAAAGATAAAATATCGGACAAAACACATCAGATGCTTATATATGTTAAAGTGCCCCACATAATGACCAAAGACGAAGAAGAAAGCTTAAATACTTTCATACACTTGGCTAAAATAATGTAGATTTCCTGAAAATAAAATCAAAAGCTCAAGAAAGAAGAATAACTAATTTCAAAACTGTCTATTAGAAAATTATTTTAAAAAGCACCGGTCATTTCTATTAAATCACAACTAATGATTAAAAATTATTGACTTATTTTTAAGTATCTTTATATCGTAATTTACTTAAATGATATTTAAACTCTATCATTAATTTTTAATAAACTTAAGAGATGGTAACGTATGGAAAATAAAGAAGGAGAAGAATCAAATATACTACCTGAGTTTATAATTGATGAAGAGGAAGAAAAACGATTAAAAGCTGAAAACTCGAGAAAAGAACTTAAGCTAATATTAATAACGTTTGCAATCATTTTAACTAGCTTTTTAACTTTTTGTTATTTCTTTTTTAACTATATAGAAGAAAAAGCAGCAGAATATAAATTACAGCAGGAACAAGAAGCAGAAGCAAAAAAAGTGGATAAAGCTGAATGATGAAAACTTATAGCCTCTTAGCAATCCTCAAATAATCTTGAGGAGTAAGATTTTCAGCACGATAATTATCATTGATTTTCAACTGAGTTAATACTTCATGTATATTAGGTACAAGATTTTTCAATGATGATTTGATCATTTTCCGTCGTCCTGCAAAAGCAAGTTTTGTTATTTGCTCAACTTTATTTATCAAGATAATAGACGGTGGGTTTTCTAAAGGCGTTAGTTTAACTATCGCAGAATATACTTTAGGAGGTGGATAGAAAGCAGTCGGTGCTACGTCAAAGCATTTCTCCACTTTAGCTATTAACTGACATATTACTGATAGCCTACCATACGCTTTAGTTGACGGCATAGCACAAATACGTTCTACTACTTCCTTTTGCAACATTAGCGTCATACTAGTAATTAGCTGCGCTTCTTTCAGCCATCTAATTACTAATTCAGTACCTATATGATATGGTAAATTAGAGATTATAGTTACTTTATAGTCAATTGATTTGGACTCGCTGACGATGTTGCTCGTCGCTCTCCTATTAGTTATAGGCTCTACCCTTCGCTCCTTGTATCCGAATGAGGCTGAATTGACTATATCATAACCTAAATCAGTTAAATTTATTTTAAGAGCATCCTGCTTTATAATATTTAAATTAGGGTAATATTCTTTAATCTCATTAAGTAATGGGATACATCTCTCATCTGTTTCTATAACAGTTAAGGATTCAGGATTTTTCTGCAATATTGACCTAGTTAACCCTCCTGTGCCGGGTCCTATTTCTAGCACCCTGCTATTTTCTGCAAGGTTACTCGCACGTACAATTTTATCACATAAACTACTGTCAAAGATAAAATTCTGTCCGTGCTTTTTAAGAGGATTAATTTGATGTGAGGCTGCATGTTTTGCAATTGAAGGGAGCATAGGATATGTCAAAAAATAAAGTTTTCTTGTTGCATGGTTCAAAAATAAAATTCACACAACAACACCACAGCACGATAGTATATACTCAAATGATTTTAAGAATTGAATTTTATTTTGAGAGGTGAGCACCCGCAGCCTATACTTAATAGGTGAGGATGCGAATCCTTGATAAAATGAAAGAGCAATTCTTGAAAGCAGAAGAGTATACTAAGATGGCAACATTATTTTTATAGCTGCTTTCTTACGCATATTTTCAAATAGTTTTTGTGCTTTTTGTGAAATCTTTTTATTGGTTAGGAAGTTTACTACATAATTATTCTCATCTTCATTAACATTTAAGATTTTCTTATTACACACTAATATTATTTCAAATTTGTTATTTACTTCAAAAACATTACTTGCTTTATCAGGACCTAAATCCTTTACGATAGTTTGTTTTACATCTTCTATTTTACTAAGCTTATCAGTAATAATTTGCATAGTAGCAAAATTATCATAAAGCGATTTTTTGACGTCGGTACATTTTTTTAACCGATTTTTTAAATTATTCATCTGAGTAAACGCTTTATTGCCTTTATCTTTAGATGTAAATACTTGCATTGAAATTTCTACGTCTTTTTGATCGCTAGATAAAATTGCGACATCTATTTCTTTATTACTTACTTGCACCGACCTTGACAAGCTTGACAAAATATTCATTTTAATCAACTCGGATTTAATTTGAGAAATAAAACTATCAGGATTAACCGATTTGCTTTTTAGATATTGAAGAAGAGAACCGTGAGGCATTTTATTACGATCTTCAATAGACTTGATAGCGTTATCTATTTCTTCTTGCGGAGTTTCTCTATCTCCGGCATATTGAAAAAGCAAAGATTCATCAATTAAGCTCTTGATTGCTAAGTCACTTAGCTGCTTATCTTGAGCAGGCGTTAGACTCTCAACATTGTTTAGTGCCATAATCATTTTTTTTCTAGCACGAAACTCATTAAGAGTAATAGGTTCATCATTTACGGATGCTACTATATTCGGTAGCGAAGCTTGTGCTACATTAAAAGTGAAAACGACACTAATTATAAGTAGTAATTTATTCATATTTCTAGACTCACATAACGTAATAATTGGAATAGTTTTTATGTGGATAGCAAACCGTCATTGCGAGGAAATTACGAAGTAATTGACGAAGCAATCCAGTTAAAAATGCTAAGTAGCATTTTTTATTATTTTTTCTGGATTGCCACGTCGCTTCGCTCCTCGCAATGACGGTTTGGGTGTCCACGCAGCCTACGGCTGCTCGCAATGACGATTAAGTATCTACACAAGCACAATGCTAAACTTACATGTTTAATACTTTTAAACCGATAGAAATAGTCGGCGAAGAAGTAGTTTTTTTAATTCCTCTACTTCCGTCGGCTAGATAATCGGAATAAATCTTTGTAGTAATTCTAACACAATCTTTAGCATATGTCACCCTAATAGTTCGAGTAAGCAAATTTGGAGATCGTCTAGAGAGATCAATACGCGCACCAAAGCCTATAGTCCAATTTTCCGCTATCTGATAATTTATGTCTCCATAAAATTGCCGCACTCTATTATTTGAAATCTTTATACTTTCCACGGAATAATATTTTTTAAGATTTGTAAGTTGAATGAAACTACCTAAAAGGTTAATTTTATCATAGTTAAAATTCCCTCCTACCTCATCTCTGATAGGTCTGAAATATTTATCTTTCCGAAAACTATAAAATAATTCTAAATTATTAGAAATATTACCCAAGATTTGACCGACATTTTCCGTATCATCAGCCGGCAAATCTATACTATATCTTGTATTACGAGATTGTCCTAAAAATAATTTTAAATAATTTTCTTCTTTAGCAATACTAGTATTCAAGCCGTAACTTAATCTATTACCGAAATCATGGCAATCAATACCGCTATAACGATTGGATAAAAAGATATTTTTTTCGGATAATTCATACTTAGCAGGATCAATCATAACAAATTTTTTATCTTTCTTAGATAATTTACGTCCCATAGTAAAAGAAACTACCGGCTCAATAAGTAGATTTATCGTTTTTGTTATATTACCTACTAATGGGTAACGCCATAAAGTTTGTAATTCCGGTATATTCCTTTGAAATGATTTACTTTCTCTTGGCTTATCTAAATAAGCCCGTCTAGCAAGATAAAAATCACCTCTATCTTTTGCTACAAAATCAAAAATTTGTCCTGAAGAAGTCAGCACATTATGCATAAATGATAATTGCAAAGAGGTTCTAGCAAGTTGTTTTCCTATTCTTTCTTTGTGCATTAACGTATTATTTTCAACAACGATATGGCTGTTGTCGTTATCATTTAAATTTATCACGTTTTTTGTATTGATTTTCGGTAATACTAGCGGATCAGTATACTTACTATCATTACTACCTAAGCCTTGAAAACTTAATCCTTCAGCTGAAAAATAATTTGCATCATAAATTTTATTTGCAAATATTCTAGAAGTTAAATATGAAGCATAATTATTATAATAATTTTTCAAATAAGCTTTATCCGATGTGCGCTCTACCCTAAAACCATAGTCATAAACTTTATCGGTACTAACAAAATTACCGCTTGCTATATAATGATAAGAAGAAACTTTTTTATTTTTTATCACTACTCCATCTTTTTTTAGAAAATACGGCAATTTACCGTAACTACCTTGAAAATTTAAATGATCCGTTTCATTAGGACGATAGCGTCCCTCTAATTCAAAAGTTTGATATTTACTAAAAATTCTTGGAGTGAGAGTAAAATCCATATTGGGCTTTGCACGTAGATATAACGGTATACCGAATCCTTTGTTTTTTACGTCGGGTACTAATAGCCCTGAAGTTGCAGGAGCCGTAGGAGTAGGATGGAAAAAATACGGTAAGAAAAAAATCGGTACGCCGTATACTTCAAAAAACACGTTCTTATAAACTATTCTGTGCTCTTCTGAATGAATATAAGTATCCTTGGCAACAATTTGCCAAATAGGGTTTCTATTACAAGTAACATCGCAAGGGGTAAACTCCGCATCATGTAGCTTAAGATTATTTTCATCTATTCTTTCAGCAAGCCTCGCAATTAAAAGATTATTATCACCCGAAAGTAAAATGAATTCCGATATGACGCCTTTTTTAAATTCATCTTTTAAAACTGCTTTGTCACCCTCTATTATTCTGTTTTGTTTATCCTTAATTCGGATATTACCTTCTGCCCATAAAATATCATTTTTTATATCATAAAGTAAATTATCTGCCGTTAATAAATACTCATCCGTGATAATTTTTATATTACCTTTAGCATATATCAAATCCTGACTTTCATTATACTCTACGAAGTCGGCTATCATATTGCTTATCTTAATATTTTGACCATTCTTAGAAAGATCGGCAAAACTTACCAAAGAAAATGTTATTATAATAAGCAAGCATATTATTCGCAGTAGCATTTATATTAATAAATATATTTAATAGTACAGCGTCATTCAGGAAGCTTCAGACAGGATGAATTTGAGAGTAAGCCTGCACAGCGTATATTAATACGTAAGCACAGGCTTAACTCAAAAAATTCTCCTGTATCAAGTTTCCTGAATGACGCTGTAAAAAATAATAGCAAGCTATTAGTAATATATCAAATAATAAAAATTTTGCTTGCTCTTTTGTAGTGCAAGGTTATTCTATGGATAGATGTATGTCATACCGCGACTTGATCGCGGTATCTCAGGACATAATTTGCGATACAAGACCCCGTGATCAAGTCACGGGGTGACAAAAATAATATCAACATGCTAGATAATTTCATTACCTCTCAGGCAACCAACGAATTTTCCGTCAGTGAGATTTCTAATAAAATTAAAGAATTATTAGAAAATAACTTCGGCTATATCAAAGTAAAAGGAGAGATTTCCGGCTTGAAAATAGCAAGTTCAGGGCATGCTTATTTTAACTTAAAAGAAAATACTGCTATTTTAGCTTGTACTTGCTGGCGTCCTATTCTAGCTAAAATTAAATTTCCGTTAAATGACGGCATGGAAGTGGTAATTAGCGGTAAGCTCTCAAGTTATGCAGGTAATTCACGCTATCAATTATCGGTAGATAATTTGCAGCCCGCAGGGCTTGGTGCTATGCTGCAAATTCTAAATGAGCGTAAAGCGAGACTCGAAAAAGAGGGATTGTTTAATAAAAAGTGTATTCCTATACCTTTTTTACCTGATAAAATAGGTGTTATCACCTCAATAACTGGTGCTGTTATTAAAGATATTATTCACCGAATCCGTGAACGCTTCCCGACTCGTATAATAATATGGCCCGTTAGCGTACAAGGAGAAAATTCCGGTAATGAAATTGCCGAAGCAATTGAAGGGTTCAATAATTTAGAAGAGGCAAATAAACCGAGTGTTATAATTGTTGCAAGAGGCGGCGGTTCTATAGAAGATCTTTGGTCATTTAACGATGAGATATTAGTACGCGCCACTTATAACTCAAAAATTCCTATTATTTCCGCAGTAGGTCATGAAGTGGATTATACTTTAATAGATTTAGCAGCCGATAAAAGAGCTCCAACCCCTACTGCTGCCGCAGAATTTGCCGTGCCGGTACGATCTATTTTAAATAATACTAGCCGGTTAATTAAGCATCACGAGCAAAATATAGTAAATTATGATAAAATACACAGATATCTCGCTCACTATATAAATAATAAGCAGCAATTACTGGACGAAACCGGCTTTAATTTACTAGATGCTTTACCCTCCTTTATTGAACTACAAGAAACAAAGCTTAAATCTTTCTCTAAAGAAAGAGTTAACCCTGCTAAAATAATCAATTACAAAACATTAGAATTAACACATCAAACAGCTTATCTATCAAAATCGGCAAATAATACTTTGAAAAACTTTGAGTATAAATTAGAATTAAATAGCATGTTACTTGCAAGCCTTGATTATCATAACGTATTAAAACGAGGTTTTGCTATAGTTAAAGGAGAAACAGGTAATTTTTTATCTTCTAAAATTACTGCTGCGAATGAAAAAATTTTTAATATTAAATTTTCTGACGGCGAAATTAAAGTAGTTCGTAATTAGAGGGCTTTGTTGTATCGCTCTGTTTTGTCATTCCCGCGAAAGCGGGAATCCAGCGTAAAGCGAGGTAAATCGAGCTTTTAAAAATCTTTAAAGTACTGGATTCCCGCTTTCGCGGGAATGACATTGAAGTACGGGGATGACAATAAAAAACATAATTTTAAAAAATACAGACCATGAAAATTTTAAAGCTTTTTATTTTTATACTCCTCATCTCTAAAAATTTTTATGCTTTAAGCATAGGGACAAACGAACAACAAGCAACTTTAGAATGCGAGGGGACAGTCGATAAAAAAACTTTGATAAATGCCTCGTATACAAATGAGCCTTACCAATATTTAGTTACTACTTCAAATAATCATACTAACGTTTCTGGTATGGATATAGAATTAATTAATGCTATTGCCACAAAAATAGGTATTAATATTGAGTATAATCAAGATAGTTGGTATCAAGATCAATTAGATATTCAAAGCGGCAATGCCGATATGGCCGCAGGAGCTACTTATACTACTGAGAGAAGTAACTATGCTTATTTTTCAAAACCTTATCGTCTCGAAGAATTATCATTATTTATTATTGACCCACTTGCCAAAAAGTTAAATTTCCAAAATGTTAATGAGCTAATAGCACAAATACGCTTATTTAATCTTCAGTTAGGAATAGTGAAAGGTACTGTATACGGAGATCCTAAATTTACAGAGTTTTTATATAATGAGAAAAATCAAGATATAATTAGAATATATCAAAATAATATGGAGTTGATAAACGGAATAATCAAGAAAGAAATTGACGGTTTCATTAGTGATAGAATTGTCGGTGCCGTTAATATACTGGGAAGAACAATAGACAGGAACATAGTAGAAGTTCCTTTAAATATTAAAACTCCTCTACATTTAATGTTTAGCAAAAAAACCGTATCTTTAAATATAGTTGAACAATTTAATTTTGCGATAGATGATTTTCTTGCAAGTAACGAGTATAAAAAAATTATTAAGACCTACATATACCATATTTTATTACCTAAATCTATAGATTCTCGTTGGTGTCATGTTATAGGTTTACTTGGTTGCCTTGCTTTTGCTTTTTCGGGAATTATTTTAAGTAGCAGACAAAATAGTACTTTATTCGGTACATTTTTATTTGCGGTATTACCGTCTATTAGTAGCTGTATAATGCTAGATTTAATAGTAAACCATGATACCGGACATTTAAACTTCTATTTTACTCCTTCTTATTTCTATTATGTATTTGTAGTAGTTTTACTCGGTTTTACAATTATTAAATTATTCAGCTATTATAATAAACAGATCGCTGAAGATAATTATTTAGAACAATCATTAAATAATATAGTAGCAATTTGCGATTCATTCGGACAAGCAACTTTTATAATTATAGGAGTTGCAATGGTTATTATTCACAAAATTGAGCCTCTAAGTTTTTGGGGACCGTTTTTTGCTTTCATTACAGCTAATTGTGGTGCAATATTACGAGATTTTATTATGAAAGAAAATTCAATTAAGAGGATACCAAGAGGAGTTAGTATTGAAATCACCGTATTATGGGGTATAGCTTTTAGCGTATTATTAGATATGTACGGTAGTAATCCAAATTACCATACAATAAAATATTCAATGATTATAGTAATTTCCGGAGCATTCATTACTAGTCTCTTAGTTTATCATTTTGGTTTTCTTGAGTGGCGATTCCGTAATGAAAAATTAGAGTTAGATACTGAAAAATGAAGATAGCTACTTGGAATATTAATTCCATAAAAACAAGACTCAATTTATTGCGTAATTTTTTATCTAACGAAAACCCTGATATTTTATTATTACAAGAAATAAAGTGCGAAACCGAGAAATTTCCTTTTGATGAATTATCCGATTTACCGTATAATTTTTATGTTCACGGACAAAAATCATATAACGGTGTTGCTATAATTTCAAAATTTCCTGCCGATGAAATAATTAAAGATTTTCCTAATAATTATTGTAGTGATCAAGCAAGATTCCTAGAAATAAAATTATCATTACCTATAGGGTTTTGTAATATAATCTCGCTCTATGCTCCTAACGGCTCATTTGTCGGTAGCGATAAATTTGCTACAAAATTAGCATTTTACGATAGTTTTATCAATTATTTATCAACTAAAAAATCTTTTGACGAAAAAACTATCATCGGCGGTGATTTCAATATTGCACCGTTCGATATAGATGTATATTCACCTAAGCTACTTGCTGAAACTACTTGTTTTACTGAGGTTGAACAAAAAAAATTACGAACTATTCTAAATTCCGGGTTTGAGGATTTATATAGAGTGATACATCCAAGTAAACAAGAATTTTCATGGTGGGATTATAGAGCCGGATGTTTTGAACAAAATAAAGGTATGAGGATTGATATGATCCTTGGTTGTAATAATAGTATTGACTATTTAGAAAATTGCTATATGGATTATAATTTAAGGACTCAAGAAAAACCTTCAGATCATATACCGGTAATTGCTAGTTTTAAAAAATAGTCAGTGAGTGTCATTGCCCGCGTGGATAGGTAAAGCCTACTCGATGTCATTCCGTTGATCGCAGGAATCCAAGAAAAAAAGCATAAATACAGCAAATTCTTGAAATTAAAAGCTGAGGTTATCTCGCTTTATGCTGGATTCCTGCTTTCGCAGGAATGACATATGCAATCTACCAGTACAAAAATGATATAGGTCACTTTTTAAAAAAATAAATATATGTCTCCAAAATTTATAAAATGTTACGAAAAATATATGACGATTGTCGGTACAATCGGCAATTTTATGTTTTACGTACAAGCTCATAAGATTTTCACCTGCAAATCTTCGGCTTCTGTTTCTATGCCCGCCTTTACTATAAGTTCTATTGCTCTTTGTAGCTGGCTTATATATGGTATTTTAATAAAAAACACACCTATTATAATAGCAAATATAGTAGGTTTTATAGGGGCATTACTAGTTCTCTTAACCATAATAATATATTAACATTAATGACTAAGAAAATTATTGCTTTGGTTGGTCGTCCGAATGTAGGCAAATCAACATTATTTAATCGCTTAAGTATACGTAAAAAAGCTATTGTTCATGATCTACCGGGCGTTACTAGGGATAGAAAATATACAGACGGCAAAATCGGCTCTTTTGAATTTTTGCTAATTGACACTCCAGGACTTGAAGAGAATCCGGATGATATGGGTAAACGCCTAATGGAACAAACTACTAAAGCAATTTTAGAGGCAGATTTAATTTGCTTTATGGTTGACGGTAGAAGCGGAATATTACCGGATGATAAATTATTAAGTAATTTTGTCAGAAAATATAATAAACCTGCTGTATTGGTGGTTAATAAATGCGAGAAAGCTTTTGATTTCGATAAAGAATATTACAAACTCGGATTCGAGAGTATGGTTGCTATCTCTGCCGAACATGGCACGGGTTTAATTGATTTATATGATGAGGTTATTGCCAAGTTACCTGAAGAAGAATCAATCGAGACAAATATAGCCGATCCGATTAAAGGGGATTGTTTGCAGATAGTAGTTAGCGGCAGACCTAACGCCGGAAAATCTACTTTTATAAATGCTCTTATTAACGATGAAAGGTTATTAACCGGTCCTGAAGCCGGTATTACTCGTGAATCAATTGAAATTGATTGGCAATATAGAAATAATCATATTAAATTGATCGATACGGCAGGACTCCGCAAGAAATCTACTATTACCGAATCACTTGAAAAATTATCGGCATCAGACGCTATTAACGCTATTAAATTTGCTAATACCGTAATCTTAATGATTGATGCTTTAGCCCCTTTAAAACAGCAAGATTTAAATATTGCAAGCCATGTAGTAAATGAAGGAAGAAGCATAGTTATAGTAGTGAATAAATGGGATTTAGTTAAAGAATCTGAAAAAGAAGCATTTCAGGAAGAGTTTTATTACCAAATAACTACTCATTTACCTCAGGTTAAAGGCGTTCCTGTGCTATTCATTTCAGCTATAAATAAAAAAAATATTGAACAAGTTTTAGAGGCTTGTCTTAAAATTTATAAAATTTGGAATAAGAAAATAACTACTAGCAAATTAAATGAATGGCTTAATTTTACTACGGAAGCACATCCGCTACCTCTACAAAAAGGCGGTAAAAGAGTACGTGTAAAATATATGACTCAAACAAAAACTCGCCCACCTACTTTCAAATTATTCTCCAATAATCCGGAAAAAATTACCGATAGCTACACACGATATCTAGTAAATAATATGCGTGAAGCTTTCGATATGCCCGGCATTCCTATAAGATTTACTTACGTAAAAACTAAAAATCCGTATGTGTAGTTTAAAATTAAATAATAATAGTTTGATTATTAGTACAGAAAAATCTGAATTGGATATATTGCTAGACAATATTACTGATTCTAATCGTCATCATGAATTATTAAGTAATGATAAGACTAATGAAACATGGTAAATTATATACCGGAAAAAGGTGATGTAGTTTGGCTTGATTTTGAACCGCAAAAAGGTAAAGAAATTCAAAACACACGCCCGGCGGTTGCTCTTAGCCCTTACAAATATAATCTCAAAAGCGGTCTTGCTTTATTTGCCCCTATTACTAGTCAAATAAAAAATTATCCATTTGAAGTGGTAATAGATTTTCAGCAAATAAAGGGGGCGGTATTATGTGATCAGGTTAGATCAATAGATTTCAAAGTACGTAAAGCAAATAAAATTTTAACATTAAATGAAATACTTATAAATGAAATAATATATAAATTAAAATTACTTTTATAAAATAAAACATTCATTCTATCTATAACAAGAAGATTACGAATTTTCTATCATCCTTGTAATTTCATAATGATACTTTGAATTTACAATATAATTTTAACAAAATAATAGCAAGATTTTTACTAGAACTCATCTATTTTGCTATATAATTCTTCTAAATGATGCTTTATTAGTCGTAATAACTTCGCTTCAGGGCTTAGATTTTTAATCGCCCATTTTTTAATCCAAGGTTCGGCTAGCTGCCACATATTAACGTTCTTGTCCAACTGTCTGCCTATTCCTTCTACCATTATCAAAGTCTTTTGCAATAATAACAATTCCGGTTGTACTTCCATGCCGAAATCTTCCGTGATTTTAAATAAATGTGCAAGCAACTTACCTATGGAAATATTTTTCGTAGGCGTTCCTATTATAGGTTCGGTAACTGCTCTACAGCTCCCGGCGAATAAATCTAAATCAGTATTTGAGGGGATGTATCCTGCCCTTAAATGTACTTTAGCAACTAATTTATAATCACGCTTTAAAAAGCCGAATAGACTTTCAGCAACAGCTAAGCGGTCTTTTTCTTTAAGTCTGCCCATAATACCGAAATCAAGCAAAATTATCTTACCTTGCTTATTTACTAAAATATTTCCAGGGTGTAAATCAGCATGAAAAAATCCGTCTCTATAGGCTTGATTGAAAAACATTACGGCAAAATCCTGAGCTATTTTTTTTGGTTCTAAGCCCATTTCCTTTAGCAGCCTGGTATCATATATAGAAGTTCCGTCTAACCACTCGGTGGTTAGTATATTTTCTGATGTTAAATCCCAATATATTTTAGGAATTATCACATTAATATCATTTCGCATATTATCTGTAAGCTCGGAAGCTGCTGCCGCTTCTAACCTTAAATCAAGCTCAAATTTCATAGTTTCGTGAAATTTATCAACTACTTTAATCGGTTTTAGCCTTTTAGCTTTAGAGAATTTTGAAACAATTTTTGCAAGAAAATATAGCAGCTTAATATCACGGTTATATTTTTTATGAATATCGGGACGCAAAATTTTTACCGCAACATATTCACCGGTTGCTAGCCGTGCTTTATGTACCTGAGAGATTGAGGCAGCGGCTATAGGGGTATCGTCGAAGTGTAAGAAAGGGAGAACGTCATTGCGAGCAGTCGTAGACTGCGTGGCAATCTCTTGTTTATTTGCCGAGATTGCTTCGTCGACATACATGTCTCCTCGCAATGACATTATCAACTTTCTTGCCACACCACTATCAAATGGAGGTAACTTATCTTGTAATAACCTTAAATAATCTGCTATCTCTGCTCCTACTAAATCGACTCTTGTCGAAAGTGTTTGTCCGAATTTAATATAAATGGGTCCAAGGCTACTTAAACAATCTATTAAGCGTTTACCGTAATCTTCACGTGGTTTTTTGATTAATGATAGCGGAGCAGAAAATAACGCTAATATATAACCGATAAACCTAAAATATTTAGGAATTCTAGCATCAATTAGAATTTGCTTTTTACTAATGATACGACAAATTCGTATTAAATTAAAAAAATTATAAATCATAATTTATATGCACTATGAATAGCAACTATTCCTCCGTTTAAATTTTTATAACCTACTTCCTCAAAACTGGCATTCTTGATCATTATTCTAAACTCATCTTGTGAGGGGAATAAATCTATACTCTCGACTAAATACTCATATGCCTCTTTATTGCTCGTAATCATTTGACCTATAGTAGGTATAATATTAAATGAGTAAAATTTATAAAAATCTTTTAAGCACCCCTCTTTTACTTTTGAAAACTCAAGACATATAAACTTACCCATAGGCTTTAAAACCCTATATGCTTCCTT
>NZ_CBCDJS010000024.1:0-14499 GCF_965035265.1 Rickettsia sp. | reverse complement strand
AGATAGAGTAAAAGAGTGGGAAAACAAAACAAATATGTCAAATAACCCACCAAAAAATACAAAACCGGCTGTTCCTCCAAAGCCTACTTCTGAGAAAATAAAGGCATGGGACGAGGAACATAAAAAACAGACTGATTTAACTACACATCCCCAGGCACTTGATATATTTGTCGATACCACATCTCCGCAAGTTGAAACCAAAAAGCCTATCATTCTTTCAAAACCAGCTCCAGAACAAATAAAAGCACCAGAAGAAACGCATAAACCACAATCTAATTTAACCGTAAAAGAGAAAATAGAGAAATTTTTTAAAGATCATAATATTGATACCAAAGATGCTTTGATTCCGGAATTTAGCCGCTATATAGAATTAAGCGGTTCTATGGCAGGGAAGCGTCTTGATGTTACTGTTAAAGCTTATGAACAATCATTAGGGCGGCTAATAAAACAAGTAGGAGTACCTCAAAAAGAGTTTATTTCTTTTATAGAAGACGATCTAATAAAGAATCACCCACATAAAGATAAATTTGAGAAAATCAATCAACATTATAAACTACCTGAACCACCTAAATTATCTGATATAATTGATAATCTTAGAGAATTAGTAAACAGTGATGATATAATAGCTAATTTAAAACAAAGTAGAAAACACATTGAATTTAAAGAAAAAGTAAATAATATTATTCAAATTTATGATGATAATAAACATAATCCATCTGCTATAGCTAAAGTTGAAGCAAAACTGAAAGAGGTAGGTAAATGGTGTGAAGAAACTACAAAAATGGATAGTACTCCTATTTGGAAAAATATTGGTAATTTTATAAAATATTCTTTTACCGGAGATAAAACTAAAGCTGCTTTTTACAAAGATGCTATAAAAAATTCTACTCAAAATACTAAAAAAGCTATAGCAGAAATACAAAAATCTCTTACTAATCCTTCTTCTCATTCATCTAATGTTCCACTGAAGAATAAAGGAGAAAGATATATAAGCTAATAAAAACTCTTAGGATCGATATCTATTTTTATTTGGCAAAAAGAGGGAATTTTTATAAGGCTTAGCCAAAATTTTAAATATTTCTGCAAATTAAATTTCTTATCGGCTATAATAAGTATTCGGTAACGATATTTACCAGCAAGCTTTGACATTAATGAGCTTGCCGGTCCTAAAATTTTCACGTTTGCTTTTGGTGCAATTCGGACCATATCCCTAGCTATTTCTAAAATTTTAGACTCACTGGAACCTGATAAAATTACCGATGCCATTTTAGAAAACGGCGGCATATCAGCGGATTTTCTTATTTCGAGTTCATTTGCAAAAAAATTCTCTTCGTCACCGGTTTTAACATAGCTAAAAATAATATTATCAGGATAATAGCTCTGCAAATATACCACCCCTTTACTATCTCCCCTCCCTGCTCTACCTCCTACTTGATGTAGTAACTGGAAAGTTCGTTCAGAGGCCCTAAGATCAGCATTGTTACTCCCAAGGTCGGCATCTATTACACCGACTAGGGTAAGATTCGGAAAGTGATAACCTTTTGTTATTATTTGTGTACCTATTAAAATATCAATTTCTAGATTTTCCATTTGATGTAGAAGCTGTGCTATTTTTTCAGGATTTTTAGCATGATCTTTACTTATCACCGCAATTTTACTCTCAGGAAAGAGGGCCTTTACTTCCTCCTCTATTCTTTCTATTCCTGGACCGCAAATAGTTAATGCTTCATCTTCTAGACATTCAGGGCAAGAATTAAAAATTTTACTTTGATAACCGCAATGATGACATTCAAGTTTTTTAGTCGCTTTATGTACTACCATCCAAGAAGAGCAAAATTTACAGGTAAATCTGTGACCACAAGCTTTGCATAGCATTAGCGGAGCATAACCACGCCTATTAAGAAATAATAATGTTTGCTTTTTATTATCTAAATTACCTTTGATAGCTTCTATAAGAATCTTAGATAAATAGGAATTCTTAGATAGCTTTTCTTTAGTCATGTCGATCATTTCTATATTCGGTAAGTCGACATTTTTGTATCTATTAACTAGCGTAATTAATTGATATTTACCTATTTCCACATTATACATCGTTTCAATAGACGGCGTTGCCGAACACAAAACAATTTGTGCTTTATCGAATTTGCTTCTTACGATAGCCGTATCTCTTGCATTATATAATATACCGTCATCTTGTTTATAGGAATCGTCATGTTCTTCATCTATAAGCACTAAACCGAGATTTTTAAAAGGCAAAAATAAACTACTTCTAGCCCCGATTACCACCTTAACTTTATCGCTTAATATGCCTCTTAAAATCATTTTCTTTTGAGCTTTAGTAACGCTGGAGTTCCATACGATAGGTTCAAAACCGAATCGCTCTATAAAGCGATTAATAATTTGTGTACTTAAAGCAATTTCAGGCAGCATCACAAGCACTTGTTTACCTTTTGCTAAGTAATCTGCTATTAGATGAAAATATATTTCCGTTTTACCTGACCCCGTAACACCTTTAATAATCACAGGCTTATTGCTTTCATTTAAGACTATTACTGCTTGTTTCTGCTCTTCTGACAAATCAGGTAGCACAAAGTTATTATTTATTTTCTGCTCTTTAACTTTGATCGGCTTCTCTGCAATATCTATAGGCAATACTAACTTGGCTATACTTCCAAGTTCTGACATATAGTAACCACTCATCCATTTAATTAATTCTAAAACTTCTGAAGTAAGACTTAAATTTAGTGGTACTTTTTCTTTTACGGTTTTTAGCTTTTTCGCTTTAGGAACAGTGGTGAACTCCCATATTATACCGGTTAATTCCTTATTTCTAAACGGCACTACGACAAGATCACCGATATTTAGCTCTAAATCTTCCGGTACTAGGTAATCTAAAGGGAATAATTTTGCCGCCGGTAATAATATTTTTGCTATTCGCATATTATATGTTTTATATAATTTTTTTTATTATATACTAAACTGATAAATTATAGAAACCTAGATGAAAAAAATTATTATAGCAATTTCCGGAGCTTCAGGTGCTATATACGGTATTCGTTTGCTTGAAGTATTAAAAGAGCAAAATATCGAGACTCATTTAGTTATTTCGGAAGGAGCGGCTCTTACTATAAAGCTCGAAACTAAATATTCTATAGATGAAGTTAAGTTACTCGCAAATTATTGTTATGATGATAAAGATTTAGGGGCTACTATTTCAAGCGGTTCTTTTAAAACTTTAGGGATGATAATAGCCCCTTGTAGCATGAAGACCCTAGCAAGTATTGCTCACTCAATGGAAGATAGTTTAATTAGTAGAGCGGCAGGTGTTGTACTTAAAGACAGAAGAAAACTTATTTTAATGACACGAGAGACTCCACTACATATCGGACACTTGGAAAATATGTTAAAAGTAGCGAGTTACGGTGGCATCATAGCACCGCCCGTACCGGCTTTTTATAATAACCCTAAAGCAATAGATGATATAGTGAATCATTCTATTACTAGAGTTTTAGATTTTTTCGATATTGAAACTAATTTAATTAAACGCTGGGGGTAGTTATGAGTAATAAAGTCTCAACTGTACTATTAAAACTTGCATTAGAAAAAGCTCGTAATATGATTAATAAATATTTTCCGCCTGAAGAGAGTTTAGTAGATAAATTAATTGCTGAACGTAGAAATGAAGCAAAAAATGAATAATGTAAAATGTTCTGTGTTTTGTCGCTCGACTCCGATGTCATTCCCGCGAGGCATTGTTGCGTTGATCGAAAAAAGCACTCGGTGTCATTCCCGCGAAAGCGGGAATCCAGAAAAAAGTGTAAATATAGCGAATTTTTGAAACTAAAAGCTCGATTTATCTCGCTTTACCCTGGATTCCCGCTTTCGCGGGAATGACATCGAGCAGATTTTTTGAGCCATGCAACAAGGTCTTCGACCGCTCGTAATGACGCTCCAATAACAATAAACTTTAACAAACAAAATGGCGCGTAATAAAATAAATAAGGAAACAAATACACTAACTGATAACGAAGATAATTTACCCATACCAAGGGTCTTACCTTCTAATGTTCAGGCAGAGCAAATGCTACTTGGAGCAATTCTAACTAACAATGAATTACTTAGTTACGTATCAGAATTTTTGCGTTTAGAGCATTTCTTTGAGCCTATTCATCAAAAAATCTATAATGCAATTGAAAAAATTACCGAAAAAGGTCTGATAGCTACTCCTGTAACGTTGCGTAGTATGCTAACTCAAGATGAGTTATTTAAGGAAATGGAAGAGATGGAATATTTAGCAAAATTGATAACTATGTCAATGATGGTAATAAATCCGGTGGACTACGGTAAAATAATATATGATTTAGCAATAAAGCGTAATTTAATAAATATCGGTGAAGAAGTAGTAAATGACGCTTATAACTCCTCATTAGAATTTGAAGCAAGAGAACAGATCGAACATGCCGAAGCTAAACTTTACGATTTAGCTAGTGAAGGCTTAAACGAAAAGAGCTTTACTAGAATCGGTATATCTATTTCAGAGTCACTAGCTAGCATTAATAGAGCTATGAAAAATAACGATCATGTAATCGGTATATCTACCGGTCTGCTTGATTTAGACAATAAATTATTTGGTTTTCATAATTCTGATCTTGTAATCCTTGCAGGACGTCCATCGATGGGGAAAACGGCATTTGCTATAAATCTTGCACTTAACGCCTGTAATAATATGCGTCTTAAAAATATTCGCGATAATCAAGAAATTCAGTCGGTAGGTTTTTTCTCTTTAGAAATGTCCTCAGAACAACTAACCACGCGTCTACTTTCAATGTGTGCAGAAATTGATTCTACTTCTCTTCGTACGGGGATTCTAGGTGAAGAAAAATATAACCGTCTTCGCAAGGAAGCAAATACTTTATCGGAATTACAATTTTTTATTGATGATACCCCTGCTCTATCTATTTCCGCTATAAGAACAAGAGCTAGAAGAATGAAACGCAAGCATAATCTCGGTATATTATTTATCGATTATTTGCAGTTAATTAGAGGAGCGAGTAAATCCGAAAATAGAGTTAGCGAAATTTCAGAAATTACTCAAGGTTTAAAAGCGATCGCAAAAGAGTTAAATATTCCGGTTATTGCGTTATCTCAGCTTTCAAGAGCAGTAGAACTACGTGAGGACAAAAAACCTATGCTATCCGACCTTAGAGAATCAGGAACTATAGAACAGGATGCGGATATAGTAATGTTCATTTACCGTGAAGAATATTATCTAACTAGAAAAGAACCAGCAGCAGGCGACGTTAAACATGCTGAATGGTTGGATAAGCTCAACAAAGTATATAATATTGCCGATATAATTGTTGCAAAACATCGTAACGGACCGGTTGGAAATGTTCCACTTTACTATGATAGTCAATATTCTAAATTTGGTAATTTGGAAAAAAGAACTTTTAACTCTGTTTAAACCAGAATTACTTTAACGTTATTATTGGCATGGATACCAAATCGTCATTGCGAGCGTGCATTGCCTGCGTGGACCGATTTTCCGTCATTGCGAGGAGCGAAGCGACGTGGCAATCTAGAAAAAGATTAAAAAAATTCTGTAAATCAGAATTTTTTAACTGGATTGCTTCATCAAAACTTATAGTTTTTCCTCGCAATGACGATATTTATCTTTTATTTTTTTCTACTATCATAATATTTAATAGTTTATTTAGCTAATATATTAACAAGTTCATAGCCCATTATAAGTATTCCGACAATTACACATGCAGTAATCAAATATTTTTTCTGTAATTCTGGATAATAAAATTTACTTATCTTTGCTTTATATAACAGATAAACCGGTAATAAAATTGCAATTATTACAAGAATCATACCAGCAAATCCTAAAATTGTGATAAAAGCATTCGGTACTACTACTGCTACAATATAAGCCGGTAATATAGTAACAATAGCGGCAGTTATGTTACGAATTACCACATTCGGGATCACATTCATAAGCATAGTTTTAAGAGAATCGCATAACCCTACCCCTACTCCAAGTATTGATGTAGCGATAGCAAGAGTTGAAATTATCCAAACTAATAATTGTACGGACTGCCATTTTGCTATATTACTTAATTCCTTAATTAAATCTCCGACTTCTACATTACTTGTAATCATTTGTTGATAAAATATTGGATTATTATGATGTACTACAATAAGGATACTACAAGTCCAAATTATATATACTATTGCAGGAATTAAGCTTCCAAATAAAAACGCCGTCTTTAGAGTTTTAGCATTTTTGTTACAATAATTAGTTAAGGTATGGAAGATTACTTGAAAACCAAATGAAGTAAAGACTATCGGAGTTACTACACCCCATACAGATATTTCTTTATAATTTGGTGAGAATAACGGTAAATCATCCCACTGAATCATAGAAACAAGTCCAATAACTAAAATTGCAATTATTATAAGTAATCCGATAAATAGCACCCGATTTATATAATCTACTAACTGTAGAGGCAATAATAATATTAGAATGCTAATAATAACATACCATGCTCCTATATAAGTTATATTTGTATTTAAAGTTAATAACTTTTGTAATATTGAAGAGCCGCCGTATATAAATACTGCAAGTAACGCATATGAAAGGAGCTTAAGGCTTACCGTACCGATAATTTGAGCAGTACGTCCCGAAAAATATTTTCCAAGTGCTCCGAGTGTTAAGCCTTTACCAGCTTGAAGGTTAAGCTCTAGATTAATTAAAGAAGTATAATACATTATAAACCAAATTATAAACATCAATATTATACTAGGTACTAGACCTAATTTTGCTAATACCATAGGCAGTGCTATCATACCGCTACCTATACAAGTACCTGAAATTAACAGGATTGAACCAATAAGTTTTTGCATAATTTAATGAAAGTTAGATTAAAGAAAAAAGATTTAATTTTCGCTAAAAAGAAAATCAGCTAAAAAAAGAAGATAAGAATTTTAAAGAATAAAAAGTTTTGATAAGTAAAACTAACATTTGTATATTTTTATTAAAATGTATGTAACAGCATAATATAATTATATTAATAATTAATGTCAAATTATTAATATTGCTTTTTAAGAGTATTTTTATATATTCTTATTAGACATTTTCCCAAACTTCGCTTCTAGAGGTAATTTAGACGTCGAGCCGGTACTCGCATCCTCACGTACTTCTATGTACGCTGCGGTGGCAAGCGCTTCCGTGTCTCCTTTAAATTCCTCTCTATAAGCTGGTTTGGAAAGATGTCTATTGAAATTTACTATATTTAAAAATGCAGAGATTAGCCAAAGTAATTAGTAATGCAGGTGTTTGTTCTAGGCGTGATGCCGAAAAGCTAATAATTGAAGGGCAAGTGAAGGTAGACGGCATTACAATTTTATCACCGGCTATAAATGTTGAGATTAGTAATCAAATTGAAGTATCAGGCACATTAATCAATCAATCGCAAAAACCAAGGCTTTGGATATATTACAAGCCTGTCGGTTTAATTACTACTCATAAAGATCCTTTATCTCGTAAAACCGTGTTTGAGGATTTAACCGGTTTACCTCGTGTTATTTCAATAGGTAGGCTGGATTTAAATAGTGAAGGTTTGTTATTACTAACTAATAGCGGTGATTTAGCAAGACAGTTTGAGCTACCTTCAAGTAGGTTAAAGCGAGTATATCATGTTAGGGCGTATGGGAATCCTGATATTCTACTAAAAAGCGATTATAAAAATTTAGAAATTGACGGTATATTTTATAATCCGGAGTCAATAAAGTTGCTTAAACAAAATAAGACTAATGCTTGGTTTGAAGTAGTTCTATTTGAAGGAAAAAATCGCGAAATTAGAAGAATATTCGAGTATTTTGGGCTAAAAGTTAACAAATTAATTAGGGTTCAGTATGGTAGTTTTACAATAAGCAATCTAAAACCTGGAGCTTATAAAGAAATAAGTAATAAAATACTGGAAAAATAATTAGTAATGTGCTATTATTAACGCATTTTAACTAATCATATAAAAAGCATATGGCAAATCTTAATATATATAAATGTAAAGAACAAGACTTAAACGATTACCTTGGTTATATAAAAGATAACCCTAATACCTCACTAAATGATTTTATCAAAAATAAATATTTCGCTGAAGATAATGATAAAATTGTCATTACTAGTTTAGAAAATATGGAAATTAACGCAGATTTAGCAAATGCTAATTTCCAAGGTACAATACTAACAGATGCCGTATTTAATAATTGTGACTTAACAAATACCATATTATGTGATTCAGATTTAACAAATGTAGAATTTAATGATTGTAAATTTATCGGTACTGACTTTAGAGGAGCAAATCTTCATTACACAGATTTTAATTATAAAGATTATGACTATGATACCTATAAAATTCCTAATCTAAAAGATAAAATACGAGATATAAAACTATCTTTTTCTGACCTTGAAAGATTAAATAAATATATAGATAAGGATTTAGAAAAAGAACGCATTAAAGAAATAGTTATAGACGAAGTTACGAACAAAAAGAAATATATTTTGGCCGGGGAAGACGAAAAAACTTTATGGGAAGTCAAATCAAAAGAGCTAAAAACTAAACAAGAAGAGTTAGAAGGTTTAAAGCAAAACCTAGATAATCCTGGGATTGCTACCAATTTTTTAAATGCTTTTTGGAATAGTACAGAAACCATCACTCAAAACCGACAAAATGAACTAGCAAAGATCAACCTATTACAGCATGAAGTAAATAAATTAGAAACTGAGGTGCATTCTTTAGATAACCTCAGAATGTTCTGTGGTAAGGGTTTAGATGGTATTTTTGAGCAGCTAAAAGACGAAAAAATACAAGTACAGCTGGATCCTTCATATGTTATAGGTTCAAGTACTAAAGAACGAGATATATCAAAAGAATATATAAAATTAACTTCTGCTGAATTTGATCTATATTTAACTGAAGCAGCAAAACAATCTGATACAAAATTATCTCTTACCGAATTTGTTAGAAAGCAAAAAAATCTTTCAAAAGATTTACATATAGTTCCTAATCTTTCAGAAATTGATTTATCAGGCAAGTCTCTTACTAATCTTGATTTAAGAAATACATTATTTGCTTCAGCTAATTTAGAGAATATTAAAATCTCAAATTGTAACCTAGATTTTACTAATTTTGAAGGAGCTAATTTACAAAACGCCGTTTTTCAAAATGTTACCGCTCGTAACGCAGGATTTCTTTTTGCTGATCTTAAAGGCAGCAAAATTGAAAATAGTGATATGTCGAGAGCTTACATGCCTAAAGTAGATTTATCTGAAGCAGAGGTAACAAATAGCAAATTTAATGCGGTTATGATGGTTAATGCTGATGCTGAAAAGATAAGTATTAAGGATTCAGAATGGAAAAATTCTAATCTTACCGGTATATCACTTGCTTATGCAGATATGCAAAGGGTTCAAATGCAGGGAGTAGTTTTAAATAACGCACTTCTAGATCAAGCAAATATCGTTTCTACTGATCTTGAAAATGCTTTTATGAATAAAACACATGCCTTAGAAGCAAAATTTAAAGAGCAATGTAACATGCAAGGCATAACTGCAAGGAACGCCTATTTTAGCGATGCTGAATTTGAAAATATACTATCTTTAAAAGAAGCTGACTTAAGAGAAACTATAATGCAGCGTGTTAAACTTAAGAATGCTGATTTAACAAAAGCAAAGCTTGATAAAGCAAATCTTGAATATGCCGACCTTACAAACGCTACGCTTACTAATGCAACAGCACAATTTGCTAAGTTAAGTAATGCTACTTTAGAAAAAGCAGAGGCTGAAGGATTAAATATTTCAGATGCTATTGCTAAAAATATTAATGCTAAGGAAGCTAATTTTAAAAACGCAATTATGCAGCGTGCCGATCTTACTAAAGCTGATTTTACTAAAGCAGTGCTTGAAAATGCTGATATGGGGGCGGTGGAAGCAGTTGATGCTATATTTAAAGAAGCAAATCTAAAACAAGCGAATCTAAAAGCAGCAAATCTAGCTGGAATTAATAAAGAAGGAGCAGATTTTGATAAAGCAAAAATCGACGATGCTACAAAGATGCATGATACTAAAGGTGAAGCTAAAGGGAATTTAGATCATCAGGATAAAGACGGTAAAAAAACATCTGTCAATGTTAACGAACATGCTAAATTACAAGATAAAATTCATGCAAGAGAAAAAAGCGGTTGGTTTCTGAAAACCGGAGCAGGACAGTTTTGTACAAAAATTGCTAAAAGTACTACATCAGGAATTAGCAGCGTAACAAATTTTTTAGCAAGTAAGAAATTTTTAGTAGGACTTGCCATAGTAGCGGGGCTTGCAGTAGCAGCTGCACCTTTCGTAGCGATGCCTGTATTATTGGTCACCGGCACGGCACTAGCTACTAAAGCCGTTATTCTAGGAGCAGGTATTTTAGCCGGAGGACTAGTAGCCACCGGAACTTATAAATTTACTCAAAAACCTTTACGCAATCTTCAGAAATCATTTGAAAACTTAACTAGTAGTATAGATAAATATATCTCACCGCCTCCTGAGAATATTGATGAATTAGTAACAGAAAAACAACAAGCAAGACAAAAAGCTGAGACAGAAAAATCTAAAGAAAGAGAAGAAAATTTAAATAATGTAAATAATAATATTGATAAAGCTAAAGAACAAGATATTTTAAAACAAGCACAAAATAATTTAAACCAAGAAACGCCAAAAGTAGAAATAAAAGAAAAGACAGCTAAAACTGTAGAGAAACAACAAATAAAACCAGGTAAATTTGCAGCTCAAATAAAAGAAGAGCGAAAAAAATCACTACAACAAACAAATACTAGAACTAAATAAGTGTTAAAAATAATATCCGGTAAATATAGAAACCACATTATACCTACCGCTAAAAATATCAAATATCGCCCTTCTACCGGTAAGCTCAAAGAAGCAATATTTAGTATATTAACTTCCGGCGAGTTTACCGGTAATAAATTATTTAATGAAAATACGCACATACTTGATTTATTTGCCGGTAGCGGTAGCCTTGCTTTTGAGAGCCTGTCAAGAGGAGCAGGTTCTGCTACCTTAATTGATATTGATACATCCTCATTAAAAATAGCAGAAGAATTTGCTAAATCTCTAAATATCAGTGATAAAGTTAATTTCGTTAATATTAATGCCTTAAATCTACCGAAAGCTACTAGACATCTTTTTAAACCAGCTTATAGAGAGGAATTTAAAGGAGACACGGAAGCGCTTGCCACCGCAGCGTACATAGAAGTACGTGAGGATGCGAGTACCGGCTCGACGTCTAAATTACCTCTAGAAGCGAAGTTTGGGAAAATGTCTAATAAAGCTTTTGATCTTGTCTTTATAGACCCTCCTTATCATAAGGATATAGTACCTAAAGTAATGAAGTTACTTATAAACAATAATTGGCTTAAAGACGGTACTATCATAGTGATTGAGATGGCTAAACTAGATGATTATGTTTTAAATGAAAATATTGAAATATTACGTGAAAAACTATATGGTAAGAGTAAGTTGTTGGTTTTAAAGAAACGTCATTGCGAGGAAAAACTGTAAGTTTCGACAAAGCAATCTCAGGAATCCTACTTTATGAGATTGCCACGCTCCTTTTAGTCGCTCGCAATGACGCTGCCATATTACTCATCATAACTAGAAAATAAAACATGACCAAAGACAAAAAGCATTATATATGTTCTAATTGCGGAAATATTAGTCCTAAATGGTCGGGGCAATGCTTTGATTGCGGAGTATGGGGTAGTATTGTTGAAGAGATAGTAAGCACGAATAAAGCAATTGTTAAAATCGGTAGTAAACAAGATTTTGATAAGCTTTCTAATAACGTAATAGAGCAGTTACGCATCCCTACCCCTATAGGTGAATTAAATAGAGTACTTGGCGGCGGTTTAGTACTTGGCTCTGCTATATTAATAGGCGGTGATCCCGGTATAGGCAAATCTACTTTGTTACTACAGTTAGCAGCAAGTAACTTTGCATCAAAGATGAATTGCTTATATATAACCGGTGAGGAGTCGCTTGATCAGATAAAACTCCGAGCTATAAGGCTAAATCTTGCTAATAACAATACAAATATTTTAGCAGCTACTAATTTAGAAGATATTATTGCAAGTATAGAAGCTAATAAGAATAATATTGATTTAGTGGTGATTGACTCTATTCAAACAATTACCACAAAAGAATTATCCTCACCTCCGGGTACTGTTTCTCAAATTCGTACATGTGCAAATGAGCTTGTTAATTATGCTAAGCAAAATAATATAATTATTTTGCTTAGCTGTCACGTAACTAAAGACGGGCAGTTAGCAGGTCCTAAGATACTTGAGCATTTAGTTGATACTGTGCTATATTTTGAGGGAGATCATAATAATCACTTCCGTATTTTACGCTCATATAAAAACCGTTTTGGCGGTGTAGGCGAAATAGGAGTATTTGAGATGAGCGGTAGCGGGCTTATTGAGGTAACAAATCCGTCAGAACTCTTTTTAATGAAGCGAGAGCAAAACGTTATAGGTACGTCTATTTTTGCAGGAATTGAAGGTTCAAGACCGTTACTTATGGAAGTACAAGCCCTCATAGTCCCCTCAAATATGGTAACTCCTAGACGCTCTGCGGTGGGCTGGGATGCTAACAGGCTATCAATGATACTTGCCGTGCTTAGTAGTAGGATAGGTCTAAATCTTGCTAATTATGAAGTATATTTAAGCATTGCGGGAGGGCTTAAAATTGCCGATCCTGCTTCGGACCTTGCAGTAGCAGCGAGTTTAATATCTGCCGCAACCGGTAAGCCTGTACCTGAACATAGCGTCTTTTTCGGCGAAATAAGCTTATCGGGTGAAATAAGAAAAACTGCAAAAGCAGAAACAAGAATAAAAGAAGCCGTAAAACTTGGATTTAATAAGATTATCTGCTCTAAACTTGAAAATTTAACTTATGACTTTATATCTTCCGTCTCACATTTAAAGGACTTAAAAGAGATAATTAAATGAAAACTTATACTGTAGTAAGTTTAGAAGAAGCACGTGATTTTTTATCTAGTGTAGAAGAAAAGCTGATATTAACAAATCATACCTCTAGTGTGAAGTATTACGGTATGCTAGTAATTGATTATATGTTTAAAACGTTAAGTAAAGAATTTCCTGAGAAAGTTTTAGATCTTACTGTAGATATAGGAGATGATCACGCCGCTTTATTTACTGCAATCAAGCTAGGGTATAAGAATATAGTATATACAGGTAATTCTGAGGAAGCTAGGGGATTGTTGTGCGGAGTGGAAAAACACTCTATGTCATACCGTGGCTTGACCACGGTATCCAAAAAAAAATTAAAAAGGACTGGATCCCGCGATCAAGTCGCGGGATGACAAAGAAACCATGAATATCAAAGATATAGGAGTAATAATTGCTAAAAAACCTTTGAAAGAAAATATTTTTATTATTACGGTTTTTACTAAAAATCATGGTTTATATTCAGGAGTTGCAAAAGAATCTTCTAAAAAAAGCAAATTTATATATCAAGAGGGGAATATTGTAGATTTTCTTTGGCAGGCAAGATTACATGAACATATCGGCATGGCTAAATGTGAACTCATCAAATCTTACACCGGTCATTTTATTACAAATAAAGCTAAATTATATGCCTTTAATTCCGTTATATCTTTAATTAAAGAGTTATTTCATGAAAGAGAAGAGCATTCTAATTTTTTTTCATTTCTAATTAACTATTTAGATAATTTATCAAAGAATTTTTGTTTTCGTGATTATATTAATTTTGAGCTAGCATTACTTGATATAGCAGGTTATAAACTCGACCTTAGCAAGTGTGCAGTTAGCCATACAACAACTGATTTAACCTATGTATCGCCTAAATCAGCTAGAGCATTATCATATGAAGTAGGAAAACCTTATAAAGATAAATTATTGATTTTACCAAGATTTTTACTATCAGATAATAGCGAGATTACATTAGAAGAAAAAAGACAAGCTTTAACTCTAACAAACTATTTTTTTAATAGATATTTATTTCATAATAATAGACAGGTTGAAGCACGCCAAGCTTTTGTTGAATATATTTATAACTTATATACTCCTGTGAAATGAAAAGTCGGTATACGAAGATCAACTTGAAAAAGAGCAAGGAGTCTATAAGTCGAGGATCGCAGCGTATACTTAATACGTGAGAACCGCAGATCTTATTAAGACGACGTAGCCAATTTTTCAAGTTGATCGAGTATACAATGAAAATACTAGCATTTGACACAGCCAATAATACTGCATCGGTAGCAATATCTGAAAATGAGAATATTCTTGCATATATAGAAGAATTACGCCCTTCTATGCAAGCAGAAAATCTAATGCCGATGGTAGAAGAAGCATTGAAGGAAGCTAAACGTTCATATGATGACCTAGATTATTTAG
>NZ_CBCDJS010000023.1:0-14558 GCF_965035265.1 Rickettsia sp. | reverse complement strand
TGTTCCTTTATTATGTGGTGAAAAAGTAAGTTTTAATGCTAAAATTACTCGCTTATCAAACGGTAAAATACTATATGATTCAAAAGCAAAAGGACAAAAAATAGATATGAAAATCGGCGATATTACATATCCTTTAATTTTTTCTTACGCTTTGCAAGGTAAAGTAACGGTTGGAACACGCAGTGTTATTGCTGAAGGTAAAACATTTAAAGCCTTAGGTTCTAACATAAATAAAATTATTTCTCATGAATCTTTACCGATAAATGAATATCTTTTGCTTGAACTAGGAGACTTTAAACAAAATTAAATAAATATGAAACAATCTAAAATATCGGATAATAAAAAACAAAAAAATTATATTTTGTTATCTATCCTTGTCATAATGATAATAATTGTATATCTTATAGCTTTGATAAAAATTGCAGGATAAATTTTGTGTTTATCAAAAATTTGAAACTTAGATGAGAACGACAATTTAGTAGACGAAGTTTAATTTGGAAAAGAGCAAGAAGTCTATAAGTCGAGGGGCGGAGCGTATAATATAATACGTGAGCACCGTAGATCTTATAAAACGACGTAGCCAATTTTTTAAATTAAACGAGTATTCTTACTTTAAACTTTAATTAAGCTAGGAGTTTAGTATGTAAATCATTAAAAAAAATAAAAATATTATTATAATAGTAGGTTTAATATTTTTAGCAGTAATTATTTATATCTCTGCAAGTAAGAGTCCAGATAATAAAACAAATGATAATATATTAGAAGTAAAGATAACTATAAAAGATCATAAATTTGTTCCGAGTATAGTTGAAGTACCAAAATCTACTAAGATAAAGTTAATTGTTCATAATGAAGATGATACGGTAGAAGAGTTTGAAAGTCATGATTTACATCGTGAAAAAATAGTTATGCCGCATGAATCAATAAATATTATACTTGCACCGCTCGCTCCTGGGAAGTATGAAATTTTTGGAGATTTTCATCAAGATACAGCTCAGGGTCTTATAATTGTTAATGATTAGATAAAAATATGTTTAAAATTGCTTTAGTAGTGTTTCGTGAATGTTTAGAAATATCCTTATTACTTGGTGTAATACTCGCCGTAACAAAACAAATAGAAAAATCTCGTCTTTATATTATTGCCGGAGTAATGCTTGGAGTAGTATTTGCTTCAATTTTTGCATTTTTTACGCGTAAATTATCTTTATCTTTTGGCGGAATAGGAGACGAGTTATTCGATTCCGGAATTATGATACTAATAACAATTCTGATTAGCTGGACAATAATATGGATGCAAGGTTACGGTATAAAAGTAAAGCAACATATAAACGACTTATCCGTAAAAATTCATGAAGGTAATGCCAGTTATTTCATGTTGGTTTTTTTAGTTGCCACTACTATACTACGAGAAGGTGCAGAAATCATTATTTTAGTATATAGTATATCTTCAGTTGAAACAATATCAAGCAGTATTTACTTGCAAGGAGTAATAATAGGTACTACAAGTGGTTTTTTACTTGGTTTAGTAATATATTTCGGTTTAATTAAGATTGCTAATCAAAAATATATTTTTAAAATCTCTTCTGTATTATTAATGCTGATAGCGGGAGGGTTTGCAGCAAGTGCGGCAGGTATTCTAACTTCTTCCGGTCTAGTTATGTTTTTATCCGATCAACTTTGGGATAGTTCATGGTTAGTAGCAGATAGAAGTATGATTGGCAAAATCTTACATATTGTTACCGGTTATATTGCAAGACCTAACGGACTGCAAGTACTTGCCTATTTTACTACTATATTACTAATAAATATTTTTATACAAATAAAATTAAGATATTCTAGAACAGTACAAAAAAACGAATCAAATTAATTTTATTAAAGAGAGAGAGCAATTAAATTAAATATGTTTAAACTTTTATCAGAAATTGGTCCAGTAATAGCATTTTTTGGAGGCTTTTTTTATGGCGGCGGCATACAAAATGCCACTCTTTATATGCTTATTACCTCTGTTATTTGTATTACTCTTTGTTATTTTATAGACAAAAAAGTATCAAAGCTTTCTATTATTTCTTCATCTGTTTTATTAATTTCGGGAAGTATAACTTTAATTAGCGGCGATTCAATGTATATAAAAATCAAACCGACTATATTATATACTATTTTTGGAATAATTTTTCTTATGAGCGGTATAAGAAAAAATCCTTTTATCAAATATGCTTTAGAGAGTATAGTGCGTCTTAAAGAAGAAAGCTGGATAACTCTAAGCTATAGGACAGCAGCCTTTTTCTTTTTTATGGCTATAGTTAATGAAATAGTTTGGCGTAATTTTTCAGATGAAACATGGGTAAAATTTAAAGTATTCGGCGTAATACCTATTACCTTTATATTTATTTTACTTCAATTACCTCTTTTATTAAAGAATAAATTACCGGATAGTAAGATATGATTTGTATAAAAAGTCTATTAAGAATTCTAATTTTTACAGCTATCTCTTTCAATTTATCTGCCTGTTTACCGGTCATATTTACCGCAGCAACCACCACTGGTATTGTTGCCTCAAAAGATCAACCAATGTCTGAAACATTAAATGATTCAAGGATTTCTGCCGGCATTAAAGCTGATTTAGTAAAAAATAATTTTAAAGATTTAGGAGCTAAAATAAAGGTCGAAGTATCCCAAGGAAGAGTATTATTAACAGGAAATATTCAAAAAGAACCGGATGCCTTAAAAGCCGTAGAAATTGCTTGGAATCAAAAAGGCGTAAAAGAAGTTATCAATGAGTTAAAAATAAATAAAAACAGTAATCATTTTGATTTAGCACAATATACTAAAGATAGTATGATAACAACGCAAATTAAAGCTAAAAATTTAGTCAGAAAAGACATTAAATTTGCTAATTATACTATTCTAACTATAGATAATATTGTTTATTTATTTGGAGTTGCAAGATCAGAAGAAGAGCTAGAAAAGCTTGCTTCTATTGCATCAAAAATAAAAGGTGTTGAAAAAGTTGTGTGTTACGCTAAAATAATGGATAACTTTAACACAAATAATGATAATAGTGAAGAACTATAAATTCAACTTGGACCCCTTGCAAAACGAAGCTAATAAAGAGGAATTTGAAGAAAACACGGAAGTGCTCACCACCGCAGCGTACAAAAAAGCACGTGAGGATGTGAGTACCGGATTGACGTACAAATTAGGTCTATACTCCTGTAAAATAAAGAGTTGTTATACGAAGTTCAACTTGAAAAAGAGTAATCGGTCTGTAATCCGAGGAGCGAAGCGTATAATAAACGTTCAGCATTCGAGGACTTACAAAGACATTGTCGCCAATTTTGGTGGTTCGACGAGTATATTACTCTTATTAATTTTTTGTTTAGGGCTAAGCGGTTGTAATAGCTCAAAAAAATTACCTTATTCCCGCAAATATTCATACAAAGAATTATCAAAAGATGATCCTCATAATCTAACTTATAAAGGACATTATAAAGTTGGAAAAAATTATAAAATAAAAGGAAAAACTTACAAACCTCACAACCCTAAATCTTTTACCGAAACAGGTTATGCCTCATGGTACGGTGGACGCAAGGACGGTTTTCACGGTAAAAAAACAGCTAACGGTGATAAATTTAATAGAAACCTATTAACTGCCGCACATAAAACTCTTCCGCTTCCTTGCTTAGTTAAAGTTACCAATAAATCCAATAATAAATCAGTAATATTAATGGTTAATGATAGAGGTCCTTTTAAGAAAAATCGTATAATAGATGTTTCCCAAAAAGCAGCTGAAATTTTAGCATTTAAAAATCAAGGTATAACTAAAGTAAAAATAGAATATTTACCTGATGAAACCGAGAAATTTCTAAAAAATATTAATTTAAAAAAACCACAAAGTAAAACTTTAGCTAAAAACTCTAAAAAACCTTCATCTACTAAAGTTACAAAAAACGCTAAATGTAGCGTTAATTGTCATATAAAACTTGTGAATTTAAAGTACAAGCTAGCAGTAAATCCTTAAAATAGTACCCTACGATTTTTATTTTATGTCATTCCCGCGGAAGCGGGAATCCAGAAAAAGTATAAATACAGCAAATTTTTGGAATTAAAAGCTCGATTTATCTCGCTTTACGCTGGATTCCCGCTTCCGCGGGAATGACATCGAGCGGATTTTTTGAGCCATGCAACAAAGCCTATACCTCCTCGCAATGATGATACATATCAGCTACGTATATTCTTTTTCTTTATTATTTTTGATTTAGTTTTTGTAGTAGATTTATTGTTAGAAGCAAGTCTGATTGAAGGTTTAGCGGCTATAGGCTTAACACCAAAATGCTGATCCAACAATCCAATCATTTTTTGATCACGAGATGCGGCACTTTTGCCGCCTGTAACAACGGCAATCAATGATTTACCGTTCCTAGAAGCAGTAGTTACTAAATTATAACCTGCCGGGGTATGAAAGCCTGTTTTCATGCCTTCCGCACCTTGATAATTTTTAGTAACTCTATTATGTCCATTTACTATATTTCCACGAAATACAAAGCTGGTTTTAGAAAATAACGGATAATATTTTGGATAATCTCTCTTCAGGGCCATAGCAAGTTTAGCCATATCTCTTGCGGTAGTTTGCTGCAATGGATCATGCCAACCTGAAGCATTTTTGAAATAGGTATTTTTCATACCGAGCTGTTTAGCTTTAACATTCATTAAATGAGAAAAAGTTTTCTCAGAACCTTTCATCCCCTCAGCAACCGTTACAGCAACATCATTAGCAGATTTTACGATTAATCCATTAATTGCCTCTCGAACAGTTATAGTTTCCCCTGCTCTTAAACCAAGTTTACAAGGCGGCATTTTTGCTGCTTTCTGTGAAACAAGTAATTTTTTATCTAAAGGTAACTTACCTGCTTCAATTGACTCAAACATTAAATATAACGTCATCAATTTTGTTAAAGAAGCAGGGTAAATCCGAATTTGTGAATTATGAGCATGTAAAACCTTACCTTTTGAATCAATTACTAAGCTAGTTTGAACAGGAGGTTTAGGAGAATTTTTTACAGCTTTCTTTGCTTCGCTTATTGGAGCAAAGAAAAACGTTATAACAAAAATATAAGGTAATAAGAATTTTCTAAACATTTTAAATAAATAAAATATTATTCAAATTAAATCAAGTAAAATACTGTGTCATACCGTGGCTTGACCGACGTTGTTGCATAACTCATAAAACCCACTCGATGTCATCCCCGCGAAAGCAGGAATCCATTATAATAAAAAGGTACATACACAGTAAGTTTTAAAATTAAAAGCTCGATTTATCTCGCTTTACGCTGGATTCCCGCCTACGCGGGAATGACATAAACGCAACAATACCTTATTGCAATGACGTTTAAAATAAACCTTACTATACTTTAACCTTTTTATTAAGATACATTAATATAAACAAAGCAGGCAAGGCTAAAATTATAGTAAAGATGAAAAAACCGTCCCAACCCATCATATTTACGAGTTTTCCGGCATAAATAGTGACAGTATTGTTACATAAACTACTAGTACTACTAAGTAAAGCATACTGCGTTGCGGAATATTTTTTATTACATAAATTACCGATATATCCGACTAAAGCAACAGCACCCATAGCACAGGCAAAATTCTCTATAGTAATAGCAATTAACAAAGCTTCAAAAGAAGGAGGCTGGTGATTAAGCCAAATAAAAGCAAAATGTGTTAGACTTTGGGCAATACCGGTAATAATCAAACCTTTAAAGTTTCTCATCCTATACATTACAATACCACCGGCAAAGCCGCCGACTAAGGTCGCAATTAATCCATAAAGTTTAGCTATTATTGCTATTTCGCCTTTTGTATAGCCAAGCTCTATATAAAACGGTGAAGCAACCGCTCCAAGCATAGCATCGCCTAATTTAAAAAATATTACCGCGAGTAAAATAGTTACGGCAAACTCTCTCTTGAAAAAGTCTTTGAAAGGATTAATTACTGTAGAAATCCATGAAGAAATAGAAGTAATATTAATTTTTTCTCTTACTAATTCTTTTTCGTTTACGGTTATTATAAATATCGTTGCAACAGCAAATATTATAGCTATAACAAAGAAAGTTAGCTGCCAATCATTACCTGTTATTTCTGCAAGATATAAAGCACCTGCACCAGTAATTAGCATACCGATTCGATAACCGAATACGGCAGCTGCACTAGCTATGCTTTGTGTTTCCTGATCAAACTTATCTATACGCAACGCATCAACGGCAATATCAAAAGTACTAGATAAAAAACCTAATGCTATAGTCAAAAAATATAAAGAAGCTAAAGAAACCTTAGGATCTTCCTTGCTTATAGCAATTAACACTAAAACCATTAAAGAGCTACATAATATTAGCCAGCTTTTTCGATGTCCCCATCTACTTAAAAAAGGTATTTTAAAATTATCGACTAGAGGTGACCAAAATACTTTTAACGAATATGATAACCTTGCAACCGCAAAAGTAGTAATAACGGCGATATCTATCCCGGATTCTTTTAACCATACAGAAAGAGTAGAAAAAATTATAACCAGCGGCATACCGCTAACTATTCCTAAAATAAATATTTCAAATAATCGATAGTCTTTAAAAATCTTGGTAATGAGCATTGTGTTATTCCTTGTGTTTATGTCATTCCCGCATAGGCGGGAATCTAGCACTTTTCGCTGTCATACCGTGGCTTGACCACGGTATCCAGTCTTTTTTTATTTTTTACTGAATCCCGCGATCAAGTCGCGGGATGACAGTGAGTGCTTCAATAATAGTTAATAAAGATTAAGAAATATAAACTATTTACTTTATAAATCAACTATTTTCTCTTAATTCTTTATTATATAACCTATAATACTCATCTTTATTTTTAAGTAATTGAGTGTGAGTACCCTGCTCACAAATTTCACCGTTTTTCATAACGATAATGTTATCAAGATCGGTAATACTACTTAAACGATGCGTAATAATTAAAGTGGTTTTTCCTTGGCGTAATTTCTTTAAAGATTCTAGAATTTTCTGTTCGGAAGCTTGGTCTAAGCTACTCGTTGCTTCATCCCAAATTAAAATAGGTGCATCTTTTAGGAAAGCTCTAGCAATAGATAAACGCTGACGCTGACCGCCTGAAAGCGTCGCCCCCTGCACTCCTATCTGCGTGTCGTAACCGTTCGGCAGATGCCTAATAAACTCATGAGCATCTGCATATTTTGCTGCTTCGATTATCTCTTCTCTTGTAGCGTTTCCGTGACCATATGCTATATTTTCTGCAACACTTGTATCAAATAAATGAGTATCTTGCGTAACTAAAGAAATCTGACCTCTAAGCGAAGTAAGCTTAATATCTTTAATATCATGATTATTAATTAAAATTCTTCCATCACTTGGATCATAGAAACGTACTAATAAATTACTAAGAGAAGTCTTACCACTACCGGAACGCCCAACAAACGCAATCATTTTATGAGGCTCTAACTTTAAATCTATATATTTTATAGCTATTTTACTCTCAAAACTTAAAGCCAGCTTCTCAAAAGTAATTTGTGGATTATACAAATTTATTTCTTTAGCATCTTCACAATCTTGAATAAGAGGTTCAGTATCTAAAATACTAAATACTCTTTTAGCTGCTGCAATTCCTTCTTGTAAATTGACATTTAAGGATACCAAGCTTTTAAAAGGTCTATAAGCCGCAGCAAAAGAAGCTAAAAAAGCAAAAAGAGCACCAGGCGTACTTTTCCCCTCAAGCACTAAATTACCTCCATACCATACCATCCCTCCAACCGCAAGACCGCTTAAAATCTCCATAATCGGTGAAACCATCGCATCTAATTTAGAAGTTTTCTTATAAAACTCTAAAATATTATTAATAATCAAGGATGCTCTATTACTTTCTATTTTTTCGCCGACAAAAGATTTAATAATCTTAATTGACTGGAATGCTTCATCAAGCCTAGAAGTATAATGTCCTAATTCCTCTTGGGACTGCGATGATATTTTACGTATCTTTCTTCCCATTTTTTGTACCGGATAAACGGCCAAAGGGAAAACAAGAAAAACTACGCACGATAATACCGGTTCTAAGTTAAACATTGATCCTATTAAAAATACTACCGTTAGGAAATGTTTAGCACATCCGACAAGTAAATTAGAAACAGCCCCACGCATCAAAGAAATATCGTTAGTAAAACGAGATATAAGACGCCCTGAAGTTTGTTTTTGGATAAAAGAAATATCGGCAAACAACAAATGCTCATACATTTTCATCTGCAAATCGTTTAATACCCTCTGACCTACAAATTTTATTAGATAATTCTGATAATATTCTGAAATTCCTTTTATAAAAAAAGTAATCGTCAGCACTATCGGCATTATTATAAGCATCTTCCTATCATGCGTTAGAAAAACCTTATCAATAATAGGCTTAACTGCATGCACGATAACAGCAGTACAAATTGCTGCAATAGCCATACAGAATATTGCAAAATATATTTTATTTGCATAAGGTTTAACATGATCTTTTATCAGCCTTTTTATAACATAAATAGCTGTATAATCATCAGACCTCTTTCCAAACTCTACTTCTAGAGGTAATTTGTGCGTCGATCCGATACTCGCATCTGCGCGACCTTTTTTGTACGCTGCGGTGCTGCGTTTCGTGTCTCCTACAAATTCCTCGCTATAAGCGACTTTGGAAAGAGGTCTATTATTCAAATTATTATTGCTCATTCTCGTTAAAAATATTAAATTGATGATGTGACTGATTTGGCACTGGCATTTTCAAATGCTCAAAAGCAGCAATAGTGATTACCCTACCTCTAGGGGTTCTTTGTAGTAAACCTATCTGTATTAGGTACGGCTCAATGGTTTCTTCAAGTGCATCACGCTGTTCAGACAAGGCAGCAGCGATCGTTTCAATTCCAACTGGACCACCGTTATAATTATCCGCTATGAATTTTAGATAACGATAATCATTGCTATCAAGCCCTATGCGATCAACTTCCAAACGATTTAAACCAAAATCGGAAATTTCTTTATCTACTGTTGATTTACCGTCAACCGCCGCAAAATCCCTTATACGACGGAGCAATCTTAAAGCAATTCTTGGCGTTCCTCTACTTCTTTTAGCTATTTCTTCAGAACCCGAATCAGTCAAATCAATACCAAATAGTTTACTTGCTCTATTTAGAACTTTCTTAAGCTCTTCCGTATTATAAAAATTTAAACGCATAGGAATGCCGAACCTATCACGCAGAGGATTACTAAGCAAACCAAGACGTGTGGTAGCCCCGATTAAAGTAAATTGCGGCAAGGTTATTTTTACCGATCTTGCAGCAGGACCTTCACCGATAATTATATCGAGCTCAAAATCTTCCATAGCAGGATATAAAACCTCTTCAACCGCAGTATTTAAGCGGTGAATTTCATCGATAAATAATATGTCGTTTTTTTCAAGATTGGTAAGGATAGCGGCAAGATCGGCTGCCTTAAGTATAGCAGGACCGGAGGTAGATTTGAAATTACCGCCAATTTCGTTGGAAATAATCTTAGCAAGTGTAGTCTTACCAAGCCCAGGCGGACCGTAAAATAAAGTATGATCAAGATGCTCATTTCTAGATTTTGCAGCCTTAATAAATACCGAAAGGTTTTCTTTAATCTGCTGTTGACCAACAAATTCTTGCAAATATGACGGTCTTATCGGCAATTCTTGATCATTTTCACTTTTTTCGGGCGATAATATATTAGTCATTATTTTAGATTAAATATAATGACTAATAATAGCTAAAAAATAGTTTTATGCTATATATTTATATCAGAAAATTCTAAATATGATACTATATGACCTAATAACTCATTAGATAAAATTATATTACCAAATTGTGGTTGCTGGGCAATTCCGACCATTTCAAAAAAATGCTCGTCAATATATTTATCTGCGTTTTGGATTATAGGCTTAATATCATTCTTTCCTAATATTTTCTTAAGATATGATTTATCAGTTCTTTGATATAACTTTAAGTAATTATGAATAGTACTTTTATGTAAATTTTCTGGTGTTTTATAAAAATCTTTTAAAACTTGTGCTATTTCTTTTATAACTCCTTTGTTTCTTTCAAGTAATTTATCAATTTCGATATTTAACTCATTTACTGCTATTATTTCTTCTGAAGACTCAGAGATAACTCCCTTTACGTACCATTCAATTTTACACTTAATGATAGTTCTATTATTTTGAATAGAATTTAACAATTTATTTTTTGACTCTTCACTTAATTTTCCTAATGGGAAAGTAAGCCGCTTGATCTTACTATTTTCAAAAATTAAAGAACAAATAGCTTCTATCCCTGTATCATCCATAACTTTATCTATCTCTAAATTGTCTACACTATTTTTTTCTTTGATTATCTTAAGCAATTTTATTAAATGTTCTTGTTCTATGGTTTTATTTCCTATACTGAATCTTCTGAGTTTATTGGTTTTAAAGAACTCATTAAAGCCTTCTATTAATTTTGCTTCTAATTCTATACCTGTACCTACTAAATCTAATTTCTTTAAATTAGGTTTTTGAGAAAAACTTTCTAATAATACCAAAAGTTGCTCATCTTTTACGGAAAAATCGTTTATGGAAATTTCTTTTATATTATTATTGTCTTTTAAACTTTTAAATATCCTAGATATACAAGTATTTTCTCCATTTTGTAAGTCACTAAAAAGATCTATATTAGCAAAAAGACATGAGTGACTTTCTAAAAAATCCATGAGCAAAAATATTTGTTTTTCTGTATAAAAGCTAGAAATACAAACCCATAACTTTTTAACTTCAATATCACCTTTTAAAGCGCCTAATAAATCATTTAATTCACCACGAATCGGTAATTTATCAGTACCTAATCCCTCAGCATTTAGTAAAATAAGACTTGATCCTTTAATTTTTTCTTGAATTCTTAGACTCTCTGCACTCATTTGTAATTTTGACATATATAAACCTATTACCTATTAATTTTATCTGTAAAAATTAATAGGTAATAAATGTTGATTTTTCAACTGATATTTTTAAAAATTAGAATTTCGATTTTTCAGAGCTGTTTTGATTAATTCATCAATAGAGATTTCGGGTAATGGTGTCTTGAACGGCATTTTTAAATTGCTAAATTGTCTATTATTATTTTATTATTAATTGCTAAATTGTACCAATCATGGTACATTATTACAATGCTCAACATATCAAAAACTCTTACTGTAAAATTTTATCAATCTATAACCAAAAAAGAACCGGTGCGTGATTGGTTACTTGAACTAGCCCCTAAAGATTGCAAGATCATTGGTGCAGATATTAAAACCATAGAATATTCTTGGTCGGTTGGTACGCCTATATGTAAATCTTTAGGTAAAGGAATGTATGAAGTAAGATCAAATTTAACTGACGGCAAAATCGGGAGAATATTTTTTTGTGTATTAGATAATAAAATGATTCTTTTGCATGGATTTATAAAAAAATCTCAAAAAACACCTGATAAAGAATTAGAATTAGCATTTAAAAGAAAAAAAGAGGTAGAACTATGAATAAAATTAATCCAAAACATTTAGGTTCTAATTTTGATGATTTTCTTGATAAAATTGGAATATTAGAAGAAGTGACAGTAATAGCTCATAAGCGTATTCTTGCAGAGCAAATTAAGCAAATTATGGAGCAAAAACATATAACAAAGTCAGAAATGGCAGAAAAAATGGAAACTAGTAGATCAGCTGTAGATAGACTTTTAAACCCTAATAATCCTAATGTTACCCTTGATACTTTAGACCGCGCTGCTATAGCTCTAGGAATGAAATTAAATATTTCTTTAAGCTAATGAATTTCGATTTTTTATGGCTGCTTTGATTAATTCATCAATAGAGATTTCGGGGTTTTGGGTAATGAGTCCCTGCACGGCATTTTGAGCTTCAAATCTAGAAAAACCGAGATTTACTAGAGCCTTTATTACTTCGTTACTTGCGACGGGGGTGATATTTTTGATATTTAAGCTATCTTTAATAATAGCATAGCCACTTGATATTTTTGCTACTTTACCTTTCAGCTCTAACACTATACGCTCGGCAAGTTTAGCTCCTACTCCTGATATTGCTTTAAACATATCTTTATCTTCATTATTTATAGCAATTTGGATATCCGCAGGCGTAAGGCTTGATAAGATAGACAAAGCCATTCTTGTACCTATACCGTTCACGGATTGCAGTAAATTAAAAAAACTCTTCTCTTCTAGAGTCAGAAAACCGTAAAGATGAATATGTTCCTCTCTAACATGGGTTTCGATAAATAGTTTGTAAAACTCCCCTTCAGCGAGTTTACCTAAAGTTTTACCTGAAGCATAGACTAAGTACCCTATCCCGTTTACGTCAATTATAACATAATCATCACCTTGGGAATCAATTTTACCGCTTAATTTACCGATCATATAATTATTTTTTCTTTCTACTATATATTAAAACTAACATCGGTAAAGCAGTAATAATTGCAGCTAAAATATAATGAATAACGAGCGGTCTATCCATCATATGACATTGCCCGTCATTAGGAATCGTTTGAGCCAAAATCATATAAGCAACTATTACCGTTATCGCTATATATAAAAAAGTAAAAAACAAATATTTTATAAAATTTTTCATGTCAATAATCTATAATATTTATACAATAGTAGTCTAGCATATTGATAATAATATCAATAAAAAACTATAAAGCCAAGAGCTGGTTTATTACAATAAGTAGAACACTTATAAAGGTATTAGAAATGTCTAAAAGTCCAGAATCAAACGAAGCTATTGATCAAGAGAAAAGAAAACAAGAGCTTGAACAACAGCTTAAAGAAGAATATCAAAATCTTTCTTATCTTGAAGCTGGATGGGCAGCTCTTGGCATAGACACCGGTAATAAAAAATATGATGATTTAAATAAAGAATATTTAAAACTACAATTACCGCTTGCTGATAATAATTTAGGCATAATGCAAAGAATTACGGCGGCAGTCGGAGATGGTGCTAGTGCATTACAATTTACATGGGAAGCAGCACAAGTTCTACCGGATCTTATAACAGAGTATAATAACCTAAAAGCTGCCAAAAATGCGGCTAATCAATCAAGCTCTATTGAAGCTACTAGCAAGATGATAGCGGACGCAGCACCTCTTATAAAAAAAGTTTCTTCTATTTTACATTCTGAATCGATATCTAATGCGTCAAAAGAAACCATCTTGCAATCTACTGTTGTACCATACGTACTTACACCAATTTTAAATAAACGACTTGCTAAGGTAACTAAAAACTTTCAGACCTCAGAGCTAGAAAAAATAAATGTGTTAGAGGGATTAAGCCCTAGATTCTTCAGGGAATTAACTACATTAGGAGTAGATTTAGCATCTAATGCACTAAGTGGTGATTTAAATCCAAAAATACAAGAAATATATAAAAATATTAAACAAAAAACTCCCGGGTCTCAAGCTAATATATTAAAGAATATCCATGACATTATCACTTCAGATAAAGTAAATCCTCTTCTTAAGGAAAATCTAGTAGAATTTTTAAAGAAGCCTGAGAATCAAAAAGAATTAGCTCAGGTTACAGAAAATATTTTAAACAACAAAGTACAAAAATTCGTTGCACCTGAATTGCTTAAAAATACCATAGGACTGATTGCAAATTCTAGTGATAAATTAATAGAAAGTACTCCATTTGCTATAGAAGCTTTTAGGCAATTTAAAGAAAACCAACTTTGGACTAATACCAACCTAGGACTAGAGGGAGTAAACACTGAATTAAAAAAAGAGTTATTACAGGCAAAAAAACCTGAAGTAATAAAGTTAGTAAATAATGCTAAAAAAGCTATCGATAATTTAGCTCCTATATTAAAAGAGGAGCTTCCTAAATACCTAGATACTAATAAACAAAATATATTAAGTATATTAGATAATCCTATAGTAGCAGAAAAAATAAAATCATCAGCTATAAAACCGGAACTCATACGTAAAGCCCTAGATGCATCAATGCCTTTTTTAGCAGACGCTTTGCCCTCGCTCACCAAGCTTGCTAGCTCTAGCCTTGCTGAAAGCGAGAAAGTTGCTGATATAATACAAAAAGCCCAGCTAATTAAATCACTCCCAAAAGAAGAAAAATCAAAAGAAGTAAAAGGATTGATTAATTCAGTAATACAACTACAGAATGATAATCCGGAGATAAAGAAAGTTATTCAACAAGAGCTTCCTGAACTGTTAGAAAAACATGCTAATACTTTAGGACCGGTAGTAAATGAGTTCCTAAAAGAAACTTCTATAGGGCAAAAATTAAAATTAGATGGAGAAAAGCTAGTTAATATAGCAAGTAAACATGCTCCTGACTTAATTAATATTGCTGATAAATTTAGTAAGGGTAAATATATTTCTATGATAGGATCAGTATTAAAGTTATCAACAGATCCAAAAGTTTTAGGAGTGATTGCAGAAAGTGCAATTAATTTAGGAAAATATAAGGTACTTGGGTAATCCC
>NZ_CBCDJS010000022.1:0-14559 GCF_965035265.1 Rickettsia sp. | reverse complement strand
TGCCAAGATTTATCAGTCATATTCATCTTTATCAAGACATAACTCGGCATTAGTTTTTTTTCTACCTTGACATTTTTGCCGCGTTTAACTTCAGAAACTCCAAAAACAGGTATTAATATATCTTCAAAAAAATCCGTCATCTTCTGCTTAGCGATTTTTCTAAGCATATCTTCTTTTATGCGTTTCTCTGCTCCTGATGCCGTATGTACTACATACCACTGCTTTACATTTTTTTCAGAAGAAGGCAATATATTATCTATACTCTGTTCTGTCACAATTTATTCCTTATACTACTTGCCAATATTAAGCAAAAGCTGCATTATATTATGTATACTATAATCAAGCACCAAACAAATTAAGCTAAAAATAAAAACTGCTACTACCACTACTAATGTTGAAGCAACAAGCTCTTTTCTAGTTGGCCAAACTACCTTATAAGTTTCTTGTTTAACTTGTTCAAAAAACTTATAAATTTTATATTCTTTAAACATACTTTTGTTAGGTAATTTTTATTAGACTTCTTATAAAATTCTACTTCTAAAGGTAATTGGAATAATGATCCAGTACTCCAATTCTCACGTACTAGTGAGGTGAAGCATCTCTTTCAAATTCCTCTCTCTATAAGCGAATTTTGTAAAAAGTCTATATTTTATAGCAAAAAAGCTCTAAATCTATAATGGCAGGAGCGACAGGCATCGAACCCGCAACCTCCGGTTTTGGAGACCGGCGCTCTACCAATTGAGCTACACTCCTATCATATTTTTAATAAAAAATCAATAAATTTATTAAAAATATTTGTTATTATTAAAAAATTACTATAATAATCGGTACTTCTAATTTATAAGCTGTCACGGTAAAACAACATTTATCTTTGCAAGACGTGACATTAATTATATCTAATTAGACCCCTAAATTATTTTTTAGCTTTAATAATATCAGCTACCTGACTCGGCACTTGATCATAACGAGAAAATGTCATACTAAACTGAGATCTACCTTGAGATAAAGACCTAAGCGTATTAACATAACCAAACATTTCCGCTAAAGGAACATTTGCAGTAACTACTTGAGCATTCCCTCTTGGATCCATGCTTTGGATTTGCCCTCTACGACTATTTAAATCGCCTATAATATCACCCATATATTCATCAGGAGTGATAACTTCAACTTTCATAATCGGCTCAAGTAATTTAGGATTACCTTTCGGCATCCCTTCTCTAAATGCTGCCTTTGCAGCAATTTCAAACGCAAGTACACTAGAATCCACATCATGGAAAGCTCCATCAATCAAAGTAGCTTTAAAGTCAATCATAGGATATCCGGCAATGACACCGGTTTCTCTAATATTATTCAATCCTTTTTCAACACCCGGAATATATTCTTTAGGTACTGATCCGCCGACAATTTTACTTTCAAAAACAAAAGTTTTATTTTTATCTTCATCCTTTAGATCTTTCACATCTTTTAGAGGTTCAAAAATAATTTTTACACGTGCAAATTGCCCCGCACCACCGGATTGTTTCTTATGGGTATAATCGATTTCACAAGACTTAGTTATAGTCTCACGATATGCTACTTGAGGAGCTCCGATATTTGCTTCAACCTTAAACTCTCTTCTCATACGATCAATGATAATTTCTAAATGGAGTTCCCCCATTCCTTTTATCACTGTTTGTCCTGTTTCATGATCTGTTGAAACTCTAAATGACGGATCTTCTGCTGCTAAGCGAGAAAGTGCTAAGCCCATTTTTTCTTGATCAGCTGTTGATTTAGGCTCTACTGCAAGCTCAATAACCGGCTCCGGAAATTCCATTCTTTCCAAAATTACTTGCTTGTCAGCATCAGATAACGTATCACCCGTAGTAGTATCTTTAAGCCCTGCTAACGCTACTATATCACCTGCCGACGCTTCTTTTACGTCTTCACGGTTATTAGCATGCATTAATAGCATTCTGCCGATTTTTTCTCTTTTATTCTTTACAGTATTAATAACAGTTGTTCCTGAAGCAATTTTACCTGAATATATTCTAATAAAAGTTAATGAACCGACAAACGGGTCATTCATAATTTTAAATGCTAAAGCTGAGAAAGGCTCAGTTACTGAAATAGGAAAATCTTTTTCTTCACCGGTATTTACTTCCATACCTTTTACTATACCTATATCAATAGGCGAAGGCAGGAAATCTACTACGGCATCAAGTAAAGGTTGTACTCCTTTATTTTTAAAAGCACTACCGCATAAAACCGGATAAAAAGCTGCTGAAATAGTACCTTTTCTGATTAATCTTTTAATCTCTTCTTCTGTTACTTCTTCACCGGATAAATATTTTTCCATGATAGTGTCATCTAACTCAACAACCATATCAAGTAATTTAGCACGATATTCTTCAGCTTTATCTTTCATATCAGCAGGTATATCTTCTTCAAAATACTCAGCTCCAAGTGATTCATCTTTCCAAATCACTGCTTTCATTTTAACAAGATCAATTATACCTTTAAAATTCTCTTCAATCCCTACAGGTAACTGAATAACAACCGGTTTTGCTCCTAAACGATCTTTGATCATTTCAACGCATCTATAAAAATCCGCTCCCATTCTGTCCATTTTATTAACAAAACACATTCTAGGAACGTTATATTTATCTGCTTGCCTCCAAACCGTTTCTGACTGCGGTTCAACACCTGCCACGCCGTCAAATACTGCAACCGCACCGTCAAGAACACGAAGCGAACGCTCTACTTCGATAGTAAAGTCAACGTGTCCGGGAGTATCGATAATATTGATTATCTTATCTTTCCATCTACAGGTAGTAGCAGCCGAAGTAATGGTTATACCACGCTCCTGTTCCTGTTCCATCCAGTCCATGGTAGCACCGCCCTCATGAACTTCACCTATTTTATGTGATTTACCGGTATAATATAAAATACGTTCGGTAGTTGTAGTCTTACCGGCATCGATGTGAGCACATATACCTATATTACGGATATGCTCAAGTTTGTTTATTTTACTCATATTACCCTACCTTATTTCATTTTTTTAGGGCTAAAATGAGAGAAAGCTTTGTTAGCTTCAGCCATTTTATGAGTATCTTCTTTCTTCTTAATGGCGACGCCTCTGTTATTAGAAGCTTCAAACAACTCTTCAGCAAGTTTATCAATCATCATTTTTTCAGAACGCTTTGACGCAGCATTAATAATCCAGCGGCTAGCAAGAGCATATCCTCTTCTTTCATCAACATGAGTTGGAACTTGATAATTAGCTCCTCCCACTCTAACCGAAGTTACTTCTAAATGCGGCTTTACGTTATGCATAGCATTATTAAAGGTTTGATACGGATCAACTCTATGCTTCTTTTCAATTTTATTAAAAGCTGAATAAACAATTTTCTCTGCAAGAGTTTTCTTCCCTTCTTTCATAATATTATTGATAAATCTTGACAGCAAAGTACTGTTATATTTCATATCAGGTAAAATTACTCGCTTTTCCGCGGCATGACGACGTGACATTTTATTTTTTCTCTCTAACTAATAATTTATTTTTTTGTAACTGCAACTTGTTTACGAGGAGCGCCATAACGTGAACGACCTTGCTTACGTCCTTTAACTCCGGCAATATCATAAGCACCGAGTACAATATGATACTTCACCCCTGGAAGATCAGGAACCTGGCCACCTCTTACTAACACCCTATCATGCTCCTTTACACTATGCTTTTCACCAGGAATATACGCATTTACTGTTCTTTTATTACTTAAACGCACCGTTGCAATCTTACGAAGTGCAGAGTTAGGCTTTTTAGGGGTAACGGTTTTTACAACTAAGCAAACACCACTTTTAAAAGGATTAGCCTCTAGGGCAGGAGATTTGGTCTTACGAGTTTTTGACTTTCTTCCAAAACGTACTAATTGATTATATGTCGGCATTAAAATGAACACTCCAAAAAAAACTTATATATACGATAATTAAAGGGTAGAAAATGTTTCTACCCTTTAATTTTAAATCATTTGTAAATTACACTAAATTTAAATTATAATTACTTTTTCCATAAAAGCAAGTATGTTTTAATTAACAATCATTTTTTTCTCAATTATTTTTGCTATAAAGCTGATTAACATCACTAAAATATAATAACAGCAAGCAGCAATAAACATTGGGAAAAAGTAATTATATGTTTCAATTGATACAACTTGTGCTCTACGCATTAAATCCATTTCACCAAGCATAGAAATAATAGCTGATTCTTTAATTAAATTTACAAGCTCATTTACTAATGATGGAAAAATATTTTTAACTGCTTGCGGTAAAATTATATCTTTCATTATTAAAAATCTTGGAATAGCAAGAGCTTCAGCTGCTTCAAACTGACCTTTATCGACTGCATTAATCCCCGCCCTGATTACTTCGGAAACATATGCACCTGAATTAAGAGAAAAGGAAATAGCCCCTGCCATAAACACGCTAAACTTAATACCTATTATATAAGGCGATGCAAAATAAATAATACTTAACTGAATTAATAAAGGTGTTCCTCTAAAAATAGAAGTATACAAATCAGCAAAAAATCTTATACCACGATTCTTACTTACCTTACAAATTGCCAGTAACATCCCTATCACTAAACCGAATATAACGGCAATAACGCTATATTTTAAAGTTACCAAAGTCCCCTCTACAATGAAAAGGATTTTTGGATAGAATTTTATTAAATATTCAACCATTTATCTTACACTAAATTCAAAAAATAAAATGATCAAGGTTGGAAGTAGCGCAGACCTTGATCATTTTATTTTTTATTCTGTATCATTCTTCTGGATTCTCAAACACAATTCCCAAAGGCTCAATATCATCATCTTTAGCACCATTAGCTAATAAATAATCTAGAATTTCTTTATTATTTCCTTGATTAACAGCAATATCAAATGCTGCTTTATTATAATAAATATTTTCTTTAGCATTAATATCTACTTTACCAATTAAGTCTTTGACTGTAGATAAATCTTGCTTTTCTACAGCTGTACAAAACCTAAGAGTTACTAATTGCTTAGATTCATAAAATTCTTTCGGCACACTATCAGGTGCTATTTTTATTAGCTGATTTATATCGTCTATATTTGCTGCTCTTTTAAAATCATCAAATGCCAATTTTGGATCAGCACCTTTAGCTAATAAATACTTAATAATTTCTTCACTATTTCCTTGAGCAATGGCAATACCGAGGGCTGTTGTTGCTCTTGTTAGATGAAACATAGGAGTTTTAACGTTAATATCTACTATCCCTTTTTCCATAAAGCTTTTGATTACATCTAACTCTCGCTTTTCTACAGCTTCAAAAAATCTAATTATTGCATACCCCTTCATTAGTGCTTGTGCTTGTGCTTGCACCATCATTGCACCGGGAGATGAATTAGGATTGAATCTCTCTGCAGCAATAATTAATTCGTGTAATTTTTCAATTTGTTTAGGATCGTTCATTATAACACCTCTTTTAGTTTTTAATGCAAAAGTAGGTATAAATTACTTTAGTAGACCAAGTAATAAGAATTTCAATTAAAATTAGTATACCCTCTTAGCCGGCGGAACTGCTTTCACCTCGTCTGTTAAAGTGGTTAACGTCACAGGTTTATAATCAAGCATGACTTTACCGGTTTCATCGATAGAGCTAAGAGTATGCTTCATCCAATCCCCATCATTACGATCAGGATAATCTTCTCGTGCATGAGCTCCCCTGCTTTCCTTTCTTGCAGCTGCCGAATATACCGTTACTAAAGCCTGAACAAGAAGATTATCTAGCTCTAAGGCTTCGACTAAATCACTATTCCAAATTAAAGATTTATCGTTAATTTTTATATCTTTATAGCCGCTTCTTATCTCGCTAATCATTTCTGCCCCTTCATCTAGTACCTCTTGAGTTCTGAATACCGAAGCATGACTTTGCATAGTTCTTTGCATTTTAAGCCTTAAATCTGCAGCTAAAATATTGCCGTTATTATAACGAATTTTATCAAATCTATTGATAATTTTTTCAAGACTTTCCTCTTTTAATGGCTTATGAGGACTCGCAGGGCTAATAAGCTCAGCTGCTTTTAATGCAGAGCTTCTACCGAATACTACTAAATCAAGTAAAGAGTTTGACCCTAAACGATTAGCACCGTGTACCGATACACAAGCAGCTTCACCGATTGCCATAAGTCCCTTTACTACGCTATTATGATTTGTACCGTCTTTAATTATGACTTGACCGTGATAATTAGTTGGTACCCCGCCCATATTATAATGTACCGTAGGAAGTACCGGAATTGGCTCTTTAGTCACGTCAACACCAGCAAAAATTTTAGCCGTCTCGGAGATACCGGGCAAACGGCTATGTAAAATTTCAGGCGATAAATGATTTAAATGTAAGAATACATGGTCTTTATGCTCACCGACTCCTCGCCCTTCGCGAATCTCAATAGTCATTGCTCTTGAAACTACGTCTCTTGAAGCTAAATCCTTTGCAGCCGGAGCGTAACGCTCCATAAAACGCTCACCGTTTGCATTAACGAGATATCCCCCTTCACCTCTAGCACCCTCGGTGATAAGACAACCCGCTGAATATATACCGGTTGGATGGAATTGCACAAATTCCATATCTTGCAGCGGCAAACCGGCTCTAATCGCCATACCGCCCCCGTCACCCGTACAAGTATGGGCAGAAGTAGCCGAGAAATAAGCACGCCCGTATCCGCCCGTTGCAAGCACTACATTATGAGCTCTAAAACAATGCAGGCTACCGTCGTCTAAATTCCACGCAACTACACCTCTACATTCACCATCTTCCATCAATAAATCAATAGCGAAATATTCAACAAAAAACTGCACTTTATGTTTTAGCGACTGTTGATATAAAGTATGGAGTATAGCATGCCCAGTGCGATCTGCCGCAGCACATGTACGCTGAGCTGCTTTTCCTTTGCCGTATTCTGTCGTCATCCCTCCAAAAGGACGCTGATAAATCTTTCCCTCTTCGGTTCTTGAAAAAGGTACGCCGTAATGCTCTAGCTCTAAAATCGCATCGGGAGCGTTCTTACACATATATTCGATGGCATCTTGATCACCTAGCCAGTCTGAACCTTTTACCGTATCATACATATGCCAACGCCAATCATCTTCTCCCATATTTCCAAGGGCTGCACTGATTCCGCCCTGAGCAGCCACAGTATGACTACGAGTCGGGAACAACTTAGTTATACAAGCGGTATTTAGCCCTTCTTTAGCCATACCAAATGCAGAACGAAGACCCGCTCCACCGGCGCCTACGACAACAACGTCAAATTTATGATGAATGATATTATATGCTTTGGTCATTAAGTTAATTTTTTACTATTTAATTTCATTCGATGTTGTTGCTACGAACGTTACTTATGTCATTCCTGCGAAAGCAGGAATCCAGCATAAAGCGAGATAAATCGAGCTTATAATTTAAAAAATTTGCTGTATTTATAATTTTTTTCTGGATTCCTGCTTTCGCAGGAATGACATAAAAAACACACAAGATTACCCCCTATAAAACATCGCTACTATAAAAGCTACAATAGTCAAAATGCAAAATAATTGCACTATTATAATCAATGTATTACATAATTTATGACAACTTATATAATCCTCAATCACTACACGCATACCAAGCATCGCATGATACAATGAAGTAGCCACCGTAATTAACAATACTACTATATTAAAAGGTTTTTTAAGCTCCCACATAATAATATTTATATCATTGTTTTTGTTGGTTAACGTAAAATATATTAACCACACAGAACATAAAGCTAATATAATACCCGTTATTCTTTGTAACAGCCAGTGATGAGAACCGCTTTTAGCAGTTCCTTGCCCCTTTGCTTTTACGATTTCTGCTTTAAAATCATATACCATTAATTTTCTCTATATATTTGTTTTAGCCTTTCGTCATTGCGAGGAAAAATTGAAAATTTTGACGAAGCAATCTCAGGAATTTATTATTATTTCATGAGATTGCCACGTCGATGCGTTGCCTCTCCTCGCAATGACGTTTTTAATTACTACACCCATAACAACACAGTTAATAATATAGAGCCTACAACTACACACCAACCGGTGATATTAACGACTTTTATAGAAAAGCCGTAGCCGATATCCCAAAATAAATGCCTGATGCCGTTACATAAATGATAAAACCAAGCGTAGCTAACGGCTACTAAGCATATTTTTATAATGCAACAATTAGCAAGCTGTAAATAATTATTGTCATATTTACTAAGAATCAACCACCAAGCCACAATTGACACTGCAAAAAATAAAGCTACACCGGTCATACGATGCAAAATCGACAAAGTAGAACTTATTTGTGGTTTGTATATGCTTAAGTGCGGCGAAGTCGGACGCTTATTATAAATTTCTTGTTTGGTTTTAGTCATACTATTAATATTTTCCGTTGTCATCCCGTGGCTGGTCCTAGCTCGTTTATGTCATTCCCGCGTAGGCGGGAATCCAGCGTAAAGCGAGATAAATCGAGCTTTTTAAAAAAGCTTTAAGGTACTGGATTCCCGCCTACGCGGGAATGACAAAATCCCTCAGCCGGCGATAAATCATCCGCCACTGCTCTTCTATCGTCAAAGACAAAACACTCGCCTTGCCATAAATTGTTCTTGTTTTGCGTATCTTCTAAATATTGCAATATACCACCTTTTAGATGATACACCTCTTCATAACCCATGCTTTTAAGTAAGCTGGTGGATTTTTCACACCTGATACCACCTGTACAAACCATAGCAATTTTCTTATCTTTGAGCAATTCTTGATTCTGCTGAACCCAAGCCGGAAACTGTTTAAATGTTTTGGTATTAGGATTAATTGCTGATTTAAATGTACCAACCTCTACTTCATAATCATTTCGAGTATCTATTACTATAACATTTTGTTTTGTGATAAATTCATCCCAATCTTTCGGCTCTATATATTCGCCTTTAAACAAATCAACATTTAAATCATCGACATTCATCGCTACAATTTCTCTCTTAAGTCTGACTTTTAACTTCTGAAAAGGATGAACATCACTATAATTTATTTTAACGTTAACATCTTTGGGATTAGTTAGTTTTATTAGTTCTTCAAGTACAAGATTTACATTTTCATATGAACCTGAAAAAGAACCGTTAAAACCTTCATTAGCTAATAAAATAGTACCTCTGACATATTTTTTTTTACCGATAAGCAAAATCTTCGGTATCAAATTCGTCGGCTCTTCTATGCTAACAAAGCTATATGCACTTAAAATTGCTATTTTTTCACTCATAACTATTTAGGTATTATTATTGTTAACGTCATTGCGAGGAAAAATTGAAAATTTTGACGAAGCAATCTCGTGCCAAACTCCTGAGATTGCTTCGTCAATTATTCCATAATTTCCTCGCAATGACGACGAGTACTCTACACCACCGATAATGGCACAAACATATTCGTATCGCCCCTTTCAATCAAAAGCAGAATATTTTGCTTATTAGATTTTTTAGCATTTTCATATAATTCTTTTAGCTTACTTATATCTTCTATGCTTTCCTGATTAATATTGGTTATTAAATCACCAATTTTGAAACTGCTTTCTTCTTCATCAATATTAGTTATAACTACTCCTATTTTATCGTTAGGAATATTATATTTTTGTCTTAATTCTTCAGTCAAATTACTAAAAGTAATATTATTTTTAGTAAAAGATACGTTATTTTCTTCTTTGCTTATTACTTCTTCTTGATTGACTTGTTCTGTAGAACCTTTGGTAACTTCTTCATTATCTGTAGTAATTTTAATAGGTAATTCGAGCTCTTTTTTGTCACGAAGTATTTTTACTTTTACTTCCTGATCAATAGGAGCATCTGCAATAATTACACGTAATTTTTTAGTATTTTTAACCGGTATATCTGCAAACTCTATTATTATATCACCTGTTTTAATCCCTGCTTTATCACCTGGACCGTCTTCTTGTACTTTAGCTACTAACACCCCACTAGTACTTTGCAATCCTAACCCTTCAGAAATTTCCTCGGTTAAATCTTGTATTGTTACTCCAAGGCGTCCTCTACTTACTTTTCCATCTTTCTTAAGACGTTCGATTATGGGCTGCGCCGTATTTGAAGGAATAGCAAAACCTATACCTATATTAGTACCGAGCGGTGAGAAAATTGCTGTATTTACACCGATTACTTTCTGATCCAAATTAAACATAGGACCGCCGGAATTACCGTTATTAATTGCAGCATCAGTTTGAATAAAATTATCGACTATATTATCCGTGTCTATATCGATATCCCGACCTTTAGAAGAGATAATACCGCTTGTCACCGTACCACCTAGATTACCAAACGGATTACCGATTGCAATAACCCAGTCTCCTACTCTTGCATCATTTGAATCTCCAAACTCAACAAAAGGTAGAGGCTCCTCGCTATCTATTTTTAAGAGAGCTAAATCGGTTTTAGTATCGCTACCTATTAATTTAGCCGGTAACTCAGTATTATCTGCAAGTTTTATATTAATTTTATCAACATTTGCAATTACATGATAGTTTGTCACTATTAAGCCGTTAGGCTCAATAATAAATCCTGAACCAAGTGGAACGCTTTTAGGAGTTTGATCGACCTCTTCCAAATTCAACGGTATATTAAGCCGCTCCAGAAAATCATTAATGAAGTCTAAAGGTTTTTTTTCTTGTAGAGGATCTTTTTCAGCATTTTCCGACTTACTATTAACATATTCTATTGTTGAAATATTAACGACTGCCGGAATTAACGGCTCAACTATATCGGCAAAGCTATAACGGGCAGCTTCACTTACTTTTAAAGGAGCAGAATTTATTGCCGTAAACTCATTTTCTTCTTGATCCGCTACTTTTAAAGACTTACTATTTTCTTTTGCTAGAATACCGTTACTTGATATTAAAACTATTACAACAAGAAATATTTTTAGATTTATCATATACTCCACATGAATAGATAAGTAGGTAGACGAGTATACTACTTAGCTAAATTAAGGTATTTTAAAACTTCAGCCTCAGGTGAAATTACAAAATTAGTATCCTCTTTCTTTAAAGCATTTTTATATACTAAAAGTGACCTATAAAATTTGTAAAATTCCGGATCGATGGAATAAGCAGAATTATATATTTTTGCTGCTTTCTCATCACCGTCACCTTTGATAATTTGTGCATCTCTATAAGCTATAGCAAGTATTATTTTACTTTCTTTATCTGCTTTTGAACGAATACGCACGCTTTCTTCTTGTCCTTCAGCTCTAATTTGGGTTGCTTCTTTTTCACGAGCTGTTTGCATGCGACGATAAATAGCTGCACTATTTTCTTTCGGTAAATCTGCTCTTAAAATTCTAACATCTACCACGTCAATACCAAAGCTTTTAGCTTCTCCATCTACTTGATTTAAGATATTTAGCATTACGTTACTACGTTCCTGTGTTAAAAGACTACTTAGAGAAACTTTACCTATTACCTTACGCATTGACGATTCAAGATTTCGAGTCAGCCTAATTTTCACGCCTTGATAATCATGCACCGTTTTATAAAACATTACCGGATTATTAATTTGAAATTTAGCATAAGCATCAACAATAACTCGTTTACCGTCAGCCGCTGTTAGTTCTTTTCCCTCAACTTCAACGTCCAAAAGACGCTTATCAAAAAATTCGACATTTTGAATAAACGGGATTTTAATATGCAACCCCGGCTTTTCTATAGTTCTAACTGCTTCACCAAACTGAAACACCACCGCGGATTCACGTTGATCAAGTGAAAATAAGGAGCTAGAAATCAATATCAGCCCGGAAACAATTGTAAAAATTATATAATAAATCTTTTGTTGCATTTAATATTCCTTGTTGTTTTTTTATGATTCAAGAAACGTATAAGTATTTTTATGTCATTCCCGCGAAAGCGGGAATCCAGTACTTTAAAGCTTTTTTAAAAGCTCAATTTATCTCGCTTTATGCCGGATTCCTGCTTCCGCAGGAATGACATCGCTCCTTAAGTTGATACCTATACACTTCCACGATAATGACGCAGTATCCTAGGGTTTAATAGCCATGTGCGGCAGTAGTGCATTATTAATAATTGTTTTATTTGAACCACTTAATATCTCTTCAGCTACCTCTAAATATAACCTATCTCTAGTTACTTGCTTACCTATAGCATATTGTTTATAAATAGCATTAAATCTTTGGCCATCACCTTCTGCTTTTGATATTACTTCTTCTTTATATCCTTCCGCTTCCTCTATAATTTTTGCAGCCGCCCCTCTAGCTTCCGGCAAAATTTTATTATTATAGGCCTGAGCCTGATTTATTTCTTTCTCCTTATCAGCCTTTGAAGTTTGCACATCTCTATAAGCGTCTATTACTTCAGCAGGCGGCTCGGCTTTTAATAATTGTACCTTTTCAATCATTACACCGGCATTATAACTATCCAGTATTTTTTGAGCTAATTTTTCTATCTTATAAGTAATCTCTTGCTTTTGATCGGATAATACCCAAGAAATAGGAGTATTGCCTATTACTTCTCTAACGGCACTTTCTACTGTTGCTTTTACTGTTTCCTCAGGTTTTTGTACATTAAAGATAAAATCTTCAAGATTATTAATATGCCACATTACGTCACAATTTAAAGCAACGATATTTTCATCACCGGTTAACATAATACTTTCACCGACAATATTTTTAGTATTATCATTACCGCTACGCACCGAGCTATTTGTACGATAACCAATCTCAATTCGGCGTGATTGTTTAACTTTCTCGATTATTATTTTTTCAAAAGGAGTAGGTAAATGATAATTAAGTCCCGGATAACCTTTACGCACAAAGCGTCCAAATCTTATTACCGCCGCTTCTTCACCTTCTTTTACTTCATAAATACCAGAAGCAAGCCATAAAGCAATTACCGCAACAATAGCTAAAATTATTGTTTTGGCATTAAAATTAAACTGAAACTGGAATTTATCAAAATTAAATTGATTTTTACGCGGTCTTGTAAATATGTTATCATCTTTATTAGAATCAAAATCTTTCCAAGGGGATTTTTTTAAAATCGAGCTAGATTTTTTATTAAGCATTTGCTTTTTTGTATTATTTTAAAGATTAAATGATTATATATACTATAGTATTTAACGTCAAGGTATGAGCTTTAATAGATTTAAAAAGGAAAATTAATTATGGCGGATTTACACCAAAGACAAATTATTGAGAGACTACAGGATATTACCTTTAAAGACGGTACTTTTTTAAAACAAGTTATATCGGATATTATAATTAAGGGTAATAATATAGGTTTCTCAATAGATATATCGGGTAAAGACAAGTTAGAAGCTGAAGAAATCAGACTTAAGGCAATTAATAAACTTAACGAGATTTCGGAAATAAATAAAGTAACAATTGTTTTTACCGAAAGTAAACCGATGGAGAAAAAAGCTCAAAAGCCAAAGCATTTTGTAGAAAGCGTCAAAAAAATTATATTAGTAGCATCAGGTAAAGGCGGTGTCGGGAAATCTACAATATCAGCTCTTATTGCTCAGCAGTTAAGTCTAGAAAATTACCGAGTCGGAATAGTAGATGCAGATATTTACGGTCCGTCAATTCCTCACATATTCGGCGTTAACGAAGTACCGCAAACAAAAGATGGACGAATAATACCGGTAACGACTAGAAATATCCAAATTATGTCTATAGGCTTTTTTGTTAAAGACTATTCGGCAATTATTTGGCGTGGTCCTATGGCAAGTAAGACCATTTATCAATTATTATCAGTAACAAAATGGGATAATTTAGATTATCTAATTATCGATATGCCCCCGGGCACAGGCGATATTCATTTAAGTATGCTGGAGAATTATCATTTAGACGGCGTAATAATCGTAACTACGCCGCAAAAAATATCGGAGATAGACGTAGTGCGCTCTATAGATTTATATCAAAAATTAGGGCTACCGATCCTCGGAATAATTGAGAATATGAGCTATATGCTTAAAAATAATAGCGGTAGCCGTTTATCACAAAAATATAATATACCCCTAATCACTCAAATCTCCATTATACCGCAAATAGCCGATGCTTGTGATAAATCACTACCCCTTACTAACCTACTAACATTACCTCTAAAGGAGTATTTATTATGAAAATATACGTATTGGTAGATGATAGAACAGGTAACACACATCAGGCTATTGCACTTGCTGAAAAATTGGCTACAGATTACACTTTAATTAAACTTCAATATAATTGCTTAGCTAAATTACCAAATTTTTTACTAAAATATTATCCTATTCATATAAAAAGTGAATTATTACAAGATATCATAGCAAAACCTTTACCTGATATAATAATAACTGCCGGAAGAAGAACAGCAGTTTTAGCATTTTATTTAAAAAAGAAACTCAAAAAGGATATCAAGCTAATACAAATAATGCAGCCTTCTTTGCCCTATGACGCATTTGATGCCGTTATTATTCCTTATCATGATTTAAATAATAGCCAAAATGTCATCCCGTG